>CAZUGT010000118.1:0-3167 GCA_964620095.1 uncultured Rhodospirillaceae bacterium
TAGTCCATGAACGCCTCGTAGGTGATCGGGCACCACGCCTTGAGGCTCTCCAGCATGGCCTCGGCATAGACCCGGATTTCGTACTGGGCGTGGTCATCGGCGCGCAAGGAGAGGAAGTGCAGCAGGTTGTGGAGATCGGTCTTCCAGTACCACTGGGTATAGGTGTTGAGGGTCAGGTTCATCCGCGCCAGCTCGCGGGCGAGGCCGTCCCTCCCCTCGTCGATCGCCTCGCCGTCTTCGGATTCGTTCAGCATCTCGATGTAGTGGTCGTAGGTCTGTTGGGCGTCCGACTTCAAGATGTCGAGCACCCGGGCGGCCTCTTCCCCTTCCAGCACCGCGCCCCGCCCCTGCCGGTTGGACCGGGACTGGGTCGCAAGCTGGTCCGGGGCCGGGATGTAGAACTCCCGGTCGAGCACGCTGTAGCGGGCCGAGTATTCGTTGACGTTGGCGGTGCGGTGGCGGATCCACTGCCGGGCGACGAAGATCGGCATCTTGACGTGATACTTGATCTCGCACATCTCGAACGGCGTGGTGTGGCGGTGGCGCAGCAGGTAGCGGATCAGCCCCCGGTCGGTGGACACCTGCCTGGTCCCCTTGCCGTAGGAGACCCGGGCCGCCTGCACGACCGCCGCGTCGTCGCCCATGTAGTCGATCACCCGGACGAAGCCGTGGTCGAGCACCGGCACCGGCGTATAGAGCAGGTCTTCGAGTTCGGGGACCGTGACCCGGCGGGTCTCGGCCTTGGCGGCGCGGGCGTCGTCGATTTCCGCCTGCTGTTCGGGGGTCAGTTCCATGGCTCCCCCTTACCCGATTCCCGTCGCCGGGAGCAAGCGCCCCGGGCCGAATCGGCGTCCCGGGGGAGTTGGAATCTTTTTCCAACGGAAATTTCGAATCCGGCCCTTTCGCGTCGGCTGCAATAGGCATTCAGGGACATTAATGGACATTTGATGGCCTGGTTAAATTCCAATTCCGTGCTTTTTGGGCGTGCGGGAACTCATGCGGCAGCGCCCGCGGACGATGCTCCCTTATCCATATGTGCGATTGGGCGCCGGATGCCAGTCCCTCACAGCTTCGGGGGTGAGAGGATGCGAAATTACCACAGAGGACACAGAGATCACGGAGCGGATTCGAGTGTACATACTCTGTGTCCTCTGTGATCTCCGTGGTGAAATCCTGTTCCCCCTCACCCTGACTTTCTCCCCCTTGTGGGGTGAGAGGGGACTTAGGGCACACTCCACCCGTCATGCCCCGCCTCCGCGCGGGGCATCCACGTGGATGCCCGTGTCAAGCACGGGCATGACGAGCGTCTTTTGGGGCATCCAGGATATTCACCACAGAGGCACAGAGTTCACTGAGGAGGAATGGATAACTCCTCCTATCTCACTGTCTCACCGTCTCTGTGGTTCAAAACTGAAAATGTGGATACCCCGGACTTGCGCCGGGGTATGACGAATTGGGCTTTGCTCCCCCTCACCCCGGTCAATTCCCTGTGGGAAATGACCGACCTCTCCCTCCCGGGAGGGAGAGGGAATTCGAGGCAGCCGACGGCCGCCGAAAAAATCGGACATTTGCCCCATTTAGCCTTGTCCAACGGGGACCGATCCATTTACTGAATGAACCAGCCGCGGGACCGAAAATGCGGAACGGCAAACCCCCGCGGGTACGCAACCAAGACCCGGTCGATTTGACAGAACGTCACGATTCGAGGAAGACCTTCCAAGACCAAACACTCCAGGGAGTACATTATGAAACGTATTTTGACGATCGGCGCCGCGATGGTTCTCGCCGCCTCGGCACAGGCCCAGGTTCCCACCCTGACCCACGAATTCGCCCAGGCCGGCGGCGGCGGCGACCTGTCGTCCCGGCACCTGGCCGAGGTCGCGTCCGCCCGGAAGATCGCCACCATCCAGGTCCAGGGCGGCAAGACCCTGACCCGGTCCGTCCAGCAGGTCGCCGAGCGCAAGACCGACATCACCTCCATGCCGCTGGTCCTGAGCTTTCTGATGTCCAAGGGCCTGGGGCCGTATTCGGGCCTGGGCAAGGAGAAGGGCGCCAAGCTGGCCTCCAACCTGCGGCTGCTCTATCCCTATTGGGGGACCACGTCGTTCTACCTGATCGCCTATGCCAACACCGGCATCGACAGCTGGGACAAGATCAGGGGCAAGACCATCTTCAACGGCCCGCCCCGGGGCGGCGCCCTGAACACGTCCCGCGCCATCGTCCGGCTGACCACCGGCATGGGGGACGGGAAGGGCTATACCGGCAAGCAGATCGCCTGGGGCCAGGCGAGCGCCATCTTCCTCGACGGTTCGGTGGACGCGGCCGTCCGCCCGGGCACCAAC
Source organism: uncultured Rhodospirillaceae bacterium (assembly GCA_964620095.1). GTDB lineage: Bacteria > Pseudomonadota > Alphaproteobacteria > Rhodospirillales > UBA2165 > JAJDXO01. Next base: position 2,343 of record CAZUGT010000118.1, read on the forward strand.
CCGGCGTCCTGGATGCCGGTCCTGATGGCGGCGGGGAAGATCAACCTGGTTTCCATTCCCAAGGCGAAATGGGAGGCGCCTGCCTTTCAGAAGTTCCTGAAGGCGCCCGGCAACGCGCCGGCATCGTTTCCCGTCGGCGAGTTCGCCCACTACGGCGACAACGTCAACGTGATTTCCGAAGACGGCATGTTCCGGGGCGTGTCGGCGACGTTCGGCGACGGCGTCCACAAGGACATGCCGAAAGGCCTCGCCAAGGCGCTCACCAAGGCCTTCATCGAGACCGTCGGGGAACTGCACAAGAAGGCGCCCTTCGCCAAGGGCCTGCTCTTCGGCAAGACCGACGACAAGCTCATGGGTCTCTGCAACGCCAAGGTGACGTATCATCCGGGCGCCATAGAGGCGTGGGAAGAAGCCGGTCACAAGATCGCCGGCTGCGCCAAACCCAAGTCGTAGGGACAACGTCCAAGTCCGCGGGCGCCGGCCCCGCACCCCCTCACCCTGACCCTCTCCCCCAATCATGGGGGAGAGGGGACTTAGGGCACACTCCACCCGTCATGCCCGTGCTTGACACGGGCATCCACGTGGATGGCCGGGCCACTTTGCCGGTTGGCCCGGCAAAGCCGGTCCAGTGAGCCCGGCCATGACGCACTTCATTTGGAGCATCCAGGATATTCACCACAGAGGCACAGAGTTCACTGAGGAGGATTGGATAACACCGCCTATCTCACAGTTGCCCCGCATCTGTTGGCCAGAACTGCCAATCTCAAGACCTCGGAATTACGTCGAAGTATGAGGACGTGGGCTTCGCTCCCCCTCACCCTGACC
>CAZUGT010000119.1:0-17020 GCA_964620095.1 uncultured Rhodospirillaceae bacterium
GACGGGGAGGTTTGGCACCTCGATGTCGGCTCATCACATCCTGGGGCTGGAGCAGGTCCCAAGGGTTCGGCTGTTCGCCGATTAAAGTGGTACGTGAGCTGGGTTTAGAACGTCGTGAGACAGTTCGGTCCCTATCTGCCGTGGGTGTACGAGACTTGAGAGGAGCTGCCCCTAGTACGAGAGGACCGGGGTGGACGTACCTCTGGTGTACCAGTTGTTCCGCCAGGAGCACCGCTGGGTAGCTATGTACGGACGGGATAACCGCTGAAAGCATCTAAGCGGGAAGCCCCCCTCGAAACCAGGTCTCGCTGAGAGCCGTGGAAGACCACCACGTTGATAGGCCGGGTGTGGAAGCGCAGTAATGTGTGAAGCTAACCGGTACTAATCGCTCGATAGGCTTGTTTCTCATCATGCGTATGGATAAGCCCGTACGCCGATGACCAAGTAGCCAGCGAAATTGACGCAACGCTTCGATGTATGATGCCTTTCGGCGCCGCCGGCGACGGCGGTCGCCGTCCGTTTCGAAGACTTGGTGGTTATAGCGAGGGGGCCACACCCGATCCCATCCCGAACTCGGCCGTGAAGACCCTCAGCGCCGATGGTACTGCATCTTAAGGTGTGGGAGAGTAGGTCGCCGCCAGGTCTTCGAAGCGGATGGCCGAAGCAGCCGGCCGCCGGCGATGAGACCTGTTCACGATGATCCGCCCCACTTGACGATCCGGTCGACCGTCCCCGGGGCGGAAGAAAGGCACACTTGGCGCGGGGTGGAGCAGTCCGCCAAGCGCAGGGCAAAGCCCGGAGCGGTAGACATAAATGCGCTGCCGGGCGGCCCGAGAGAAGATATTGACGCGGGGTGGAGCAGTCCGGTAGCTCGTCAGGCTCATAACCTGAAGGTCGCAGGTTCAAATCCTGCCCCCGCAACCAATCCAACAAATTGAAATAATTTACTTTTCTTATGTCTCATCTGTACCCGGATAACATGAAATTTTCGTTCTGGCAAACAATTGGCAAACAACCGGAATCAACATCCTGTCGCTTCAGGACGTCGGCTCTTCAGGAGTGATATGGCTAAATGGGCTTCGATGCGCTCCGGAACGAGGGACCGATCATCGTCGGTCATGCCATCGCCGACGGTTCCGCATTCTTTGCGTCGACGACGACTTCACGCGGAAATGCATTGGGCTGGTGGCAGACACATAGTTATCCGGCGTTGGTGTGGTGAAAGAGCCGAATACCATCGTCATCCGACGCGGCAAGCCGCAGACAGCGGTCAGCAACAACGGCACGCAACTGATCAGCATCCGATCCTGAAGTAGTCTCAGGACCGTCGGATCGGCTGGCATTGGCGGCTCGGCAAATATCGATCTCGTCGGTCATCGGCCAAGGTACTCTATGTGATCCAAACTGAGACCGGGATATTCAATCCTGTCGGTTGCCTCCTTTAACTCCTCGATTGTCAGCAACGAGCCGTAGGCCCACTCCAAGCCTTTGTTGGGCAACGACCACCCGCACAATTCCTTCATGACGTATACGCCGGCTTTGGAGCGGCGCAGGGCATCCCTGAAATTATGACGAAACGAGTGGAAGGTTGTCTCCCGATTGTAGATGCCCAGGCTTTTGAGCAGCCGCTGGGTGAACCAGATGGACATGGTGTGCGAGTAGTGACCCTTCTTATTCAGCGCCAGGTTTGGAAACAGCTTTCTTCCCCCGGCTTCCGCCATCTCATTCCGATAGAGAAGCAGTCCGATTTCGATGAGCTCCCGATGAATGGGGACATGCCGATTGGCCAGTTCCTGGTGGCTTAATTGGTGACGTTGTAGTGAATCATCCGTAATGCGACTGAATCATTCGTGGGAAGTGTCGCAGGCCGTCACAGGGTGTCACAGATCGACGGTACAGAGCGTAACAGATCGCGGCGGGACAGGTAAAATATCGCGCGCCGTCGCTATCGCACTAGTTGTCGCCGCCCCGCTATCGCACTAGTTGTCGCCGCCCCGCGCCCGCGATAGGCTGGACCGTCCGCCCGCCTGTTCCGAATCCGGGCGGCGCGGACCGGTGGCGGGGGCCACGCGCATGGCTCCCGCCGCCAACCGATTGCAAATTCCGCGCAGCAATGAGGCCAGCGGGATCGGCGCGGCGGATCGGATACGCCTCGCCGGGCGGCGGGGATTTGGCGGCTCCCGCCGCCAGCGCCATAAGCGAAGCCGCCCGGCGTGTTTCAACCGGGCGGCTTCTACAGACCGCTTCTCCACCGGAAAGGACCAACCGGAACGGCCTGGGTGACGGCAACCCATTCGCCCGCGATCCTGAGCGCAACCGAAGTCTGTCGGGCCGCGATCACGGCCCTAAAACGATGACACCAAAAAGACGAAGATCAGGGTCGCCGCCGTGATCAACAGAATATCCACTGGCTGGGGTCCGCGCATCAAATCTGAATGATGGCGCGGAAGTCGCCGCAGTCGATCACCGCCACGTCGCACCGCCTGCCCTTGATCGCTTCCGAGCGGAGATAGTAGACCGCGTGTTGATCCTCGCGCCGGTGGCCGGGGACGTGCCACGTATTGAGCCGCGCGTATTCGAAGTTCTCGACCGGCTGGCGGGTGAACGATAGCGCCTCCTCGATCTCGCGCCCGGCGTGATCGCCGGAAAGGTTCTCGAAGGCCGCGCCGATCCGCGCCCAATCGGTGTCGCTGAGTTGGGAAGTGTCCATTGGCGGTGCTCTTCGTTTGAGTTGGCGGCGGGTGGGTCAGTCCGCCTCGTCTACCTTGAAATTCAAACCTAAATAGTCGGGAGGATCAAGCACGCTGGGGCGGGCGGCCGCGCATCCGGCGCACCAAAGGCGACCGTAAGCCTCTGTGGCTCATGTTCGGCGACGTCCACCCAATGGACGTCCTATTGCCGCGCCCTGACGGCTCCACCTTTACGGCGAAGCTGGCGTGCTTCCAGGATTGGGCGACCAACCGGATTTTCGTTTACCCGGTATTCCTGGAGCCGCGCGAGGGCGTCCGCCAGGAACATATCGCGGCGGCCTTTATTGAGATGACGCAAGCGCCCGGCTGGGGCTTGGCGCAGAATCTCTATATCGACAACGGCAAGGAATATGGCTGCGCCGATTTGATCGCGGACGCCATGCGGTTGAACACGCAATTTCGCGTCCTGACCGACGACAAATTCGATACGTTCGTACAGGAGCCGGACCGCCCGGTCCGCCGGGCGCAACCCTACAACGCGGCGGCGAAGGCGATAGAGGGAATGTTCGGCGTCCTGGAGCGTACCGTCTATTCGGCGCTGCCGGGCTGGATCGGCGGCAACCGGATGGTCAAAAAGACGGCCAACGTGGGCCGCGCGCCGGTCCCGTACCCGCACGGCAAGGCGGAGTTTTTGCGCGATCTCAATATTGCGCTGGAAGCCTTCGAGACCATGCCGCAAAGCGGCCAGTTGAACGGGCGCTCGCCGCGCGAGGTATTCGGGAAGCGCCCGCCGACGCCTTCCAGCGTTTCCTCTTCGGCCTGCCGGTCCGGGTCCAATATTACGACATAGCGATCGTCGCCTTCGAGACCGCCGCCGAAGAAGTGAAACAGAAACGTGTTTGCCGTGTTGCCGGGCATCGCCATCGCTGCCGTCATGATGTCGCCTTCGTCTCGCTTGATGATGGTGAATGGCGGACGATGCCCTCCCCGGGCATCCGACCGCCGCCCCGCTCATGGCCGACACTCTCCTCTCGTTGGCGATGAGGATGGACGCGGTGCTGTAATGGACGGCTGTCGTCGTAGAATGCGCCGGACCGGCGGCGGAGGGTCGACGGCTTGTCTGGTTGGCGGCCTAAATCGGGCGGCTGGGCATGCCGGGGACGCAATTTCGCCGCGCCTTGATGTCGAGGCGCTCGCTCTTCAATAGGGCATCGCGAACCGGATTGGACCGACCGTCAATTGCCGAGGCGCACACCCGCGTGTTGGTCTCGATCTGCGCGCAACAGTTCGCGCACGATCTTGTGCGGCCCTGCCGCCGCCTCGCACGCCTCGAAGAGGGCGGGGTCCGGGTCGCCAGTAGATCGCCCGAAACCGGGTCGACGATGCCCCGGCGGAGCAGTGACAGACCGGCGGGCCAAAAAAGGGGATGACCCGCCACACGAAATCACTATACGGCCGCGCCGGGCCGGTGGCGACCATAGCGGCCCGCCGCCTGGATCATTTCGCCGGAGTCCATGTCCTCGAATTCGGCCGTCACTTCGAACGGGGTGCCCGGCTCATTGAGCGGGTTACAGATACCCAAGTCGGCCGCCAGTCGGAACAGGCCGATGTCATTGTCAGGCTACTTTTTTGCGCCTAAATTGCATGGGTCGAGATCATGACCGGAATTGAACCACGGCCGTGCTGACCGTGCGTAACCTGCCGGATGAGGTGCATCGCGCCTTGCGTGTGTGCGGAACGCCCCGGGAACGCTGTCGGCCGCCATCGGTCGGCGCGCCGGGTTGCCGGACGGGAAATTCGCGGGCGTCGCGCAACGCGGCGCTGCTCCGGCCCGGTTGATCGATCTGGACGGCCATGCAAACGCGTCGGTTCGAGAACACCAGGAGAAGACCCCATGAATGCATCCTATCGCGTAAGACTGCTGTTGCCGATCGCCGCCCTCCTCGCCGTGTGCGCCGCGCAAACCGCCTTCGCCGAGGAGAGCGGCACCTATGAACTCATCGCGACCGAGGTCCACGACTACACCACGCTGAAACACGCGGGACGGACCATCACCGGGGGTTCGCTGCAAGGGACGGCCAGTATCGTCGCGACCAGCGGCGGCCCGTTTACCGACGGCGCGGATTATCGCGTGACCTGCGTGGTCTACGTCAAGAAATCGGATGCCGGCATCGATCTGGAGGCGCCGTGCACGATGACGGACGAGGCAGGCGACGCGCTGTACGTGGTGGCGGAGAGGCGGGCGGGAACCATTGCCGCCGGAGGCGGCGGTACGGGCATTCACCGAATCCTGGGCGGCACCGGAAAATTTTCCGGCATCGCCGGCCGCTGCCCGTACACGACGAGCTATCTTCCCGACAAGTGGATCGTGACCAGGGCAACATGCACCTGGCGAAGGCCATGATCAGAGGCGGCGGCGTTCGCCTCGGGCCAACTCCCGATTCCGCGGACCTCGCTGGTGCGAGCTGCGGACGCCCGACAGGGCGCTGATCGGGCACGGCATCGCGCGGCGCCGCGATGCCCCCCCCTGCCTGTCCAGGCGCTTATCTCCTTGTGGGCAGGGTCGTGCTTCGCGCAGCAGTCATCGCACTCGAAATAGCCCGCGCCCTGCGTCGGCGAGGTTGATGACGCCGTTCGAGGTTAACTGCCAGAGTGAGGGGGGGGGGTAAACGCCCTTGAGCTTAGAAATCGATAAAAATCTCGGCTCGCCGGTTGCCGGCTTCTTCCGACGGCATGTACTCGTGATACCGGGGATACCGGTCGGACACCGCACCGACGAACAAACTGCCGGGCCGGGCGCCGAGGCTGATCAACTCCCTAGCCACCGCATCGGCGCGGGTAGACGATACCTGAAAGTTCACCAGCTTGTGCCGGTCTTCGTCTTCGGTTGCGGTTTTATGGCTGGCATGACCGACGATCCGGATGGTGCCGCCGGTCTGTCGCTGTTGCGCGAAGACTTGGCGAATGATCCACCGGTCCCGGGCATTAAGGCGGGACGACCCGTTGTCGAACTGAATGGTCGCCACCTGATAGGAACCCCGGACCGCCGCCGAGTTGAAATCCGAGAGGCTCCGGACGCCGTCGGCGCCGGGGGAAGACGCCGGGAGCGACACGCCGGACGATGACGCCGGCGCGGCCGGCCGGCGTTGCGGCGTCGGGCGCGGAGCGGGGACCGGTGCGGCCTGCGGCGCCAGCACGGCTTGCCGCGGCGCGGGAGCCGGTCTCGGTGCGTGTGCGGGCGCCACCGCGACCGGGGGCCGGGGCCGGGCCGTCGGGGACGGAGCTGCCACGCGGCGCGGCGTCTCGATCCGGAACGCTGCTTGACGCACCACGGCCTGGGGCGATCTCCGGGGCGATGTCTGGAGCGGATTTACCGGATCGCCCTGGCGGCGGACCGTTTCCCCGGAATAACGCCGGGCGCCCTCCCGGTCCGCCTTCAGGCCGCGTTGCGCTAGGATGCGCTGCTCCCGGGACAAGGCGCCGGTCCGCTCGGGCACGGTGTTTAAATTGGGGATGGGCTTGTCGGCGCCCGGAACCGGCGGCCCGGGTTGGTCGTCTTTACCGAAGACGAGATCGCGGGCGCCCTTGTACCATTCCACGGGGTTGACGGTGTCGGGGATCGAGGAACATCCGGCAAGCAGCGCGACCAGACCCACCGCAAGGAATCGCCGCCGCCGCTTGATCCGTCTACGCGTCGATCTATTCATCGTCCGTGTGCCCCTCGTATATTAGCCGAATCTCGATTACCGATTCGGCGCTCACCCTGCCAGCCCAGGGTTAACAGATTGCAAACACCGGCGGGATCCCGTCCCGCCTGCTTGGATGGAGGCCATATACCAGTCGGCGACTCAGGCTGATGAAACTCACTCATTTGAGTGCTAGGCCGAGTGAGTGGTCGAACGAGCTACTTCAAACAGCGTATCTACGGTGGATTCGGAGTGCCGGCCTGCAGGATGGCCCTTCTGACGGCCCCACTCTTGTATCTGCCGGGATTGTCCATCGCCAGGCGCGAGCGTCGGGACGAGGAACTGTTCGACATAGGCGCGGAAACCAGTTCAGGTATCCGCGTCTTTCCTGTACTTACTATTGATCGCGTCCTTCATCGCAATCACCTCCTGCATCATAATCGTCTGGAACCAGTAGTTCTTGTACTTGGGGACCTTCCTCTCGACACGCTGCGCGAAGCAGTGGTCGACGACGTTGCAAAGGAACCAGAGGAACGGGTGCGCGACCGACTTGTCCATGCCGGGTCCCCCGACACCCGATACGGCATGGAACGTGGATCCCGTGAACATCATGCTGCTGTGCAGAGTTACTCCGTTCGCCTCGCCCGGAATTAACAATCCCTCTCCGAGTACGTAGAACGCGTTCGGCCAGAAGTGGCGCGGGATCTCTCGCAGTTCCTCATTGACGGCTTCCGCCAGCTGATCGAGTTTCCTGCCACTTCCGTAGGAGAACACGGCGTAGCACAGCGCGTCGCAGGCGGCGGCGCTCTGTTCCCGCTCAACCAGCGGCCACCCGAACAACCGCTTTATGGTCGCGCAGTTGACCGTCGCATCCCGGATCGTCGCTCTGGTGAGATTCGACTTCACTTGAATCGAAGCCAGGCACGATTCGATCGGGAAATAGTTTGCGTCGAGAAACAACCGTCCGGAGATGTTTCGGTCAACGACGAGAAGATCCTGCTCCTTGCTCTCGGCCATGAATTGGTTCACGGCGAAACCTTTCTCGACCGAAAGCGTGGTCGGCAACATCTGATCGAATAACTGCTGCAATGGGTTCTCGCGCGCAGTCCCTCGGTGACCCGGATGGTCCACGCCTCCCTTCTGTTCGCCCAGCGCCTCCAGTACCTGCAAGGTCTTCTCGAACCATTCCGGCATCCGACGGACGTTCACTCGCAGCCCGCCGTCCAGCTTGTGCATTTTCTGCAAGAACGCCGCCCTTTTCATACCTGTCTCCTTCAAGAACTCCGGCGTGAGATTCGCTATTCAAGGGAAGTGCTGGAGTCGCCCATAGCGACCGCGCTGGGCACACCCGTGGCAACGAGAACCGCGTACAGCAAGGACAGCGAAGCTCACTTGCCTCGCACTTAGACGCGGAATCTAGGTTGTGTTGTTCGACCAATCATTCTTCAAAGTAATTTACGCCAGCGCTATCAAATATTTTGGCGATGTTTTAATCAAGTAGTGGTCTCCTTTACCGCCCCCCATTTGATTTATTGAGATTAGAGGAGCAAACTCCTCTAATCTCATAGCCCCTGTGGCTTGCCACAAATCTAGGGGGCACGGAGGGAGCACTTTGATTGTATGCCCTCTATATTGAGGTGGGTTGTAAGGGTGGGGTTATGGCTGGGGACTAATACTCCCCAGTCGGTTCCCAGTTGCTATAACAGTTGTGGCAGTCGCCGCCCTTTTCCCCCTATCTGGCAACGGTTAGGTAGACACCGCCGGTGTCTGAAAGGAGGTAAAGTGTCTTGGCTACTCGAAAGATTGGACGTGATGCCCGAACCGGGCAGTTCATATCGGTCAAAAAGGCTAGACAACGGAAAGCTACTTCCGTAGTCGAAACCATCAAAACCAAGAAGCGATAATCGCTTCTGAACCGGTCGGCGACTGCCACATTGTCTTTTCTCTATTCCGTTTGCTATCCTGTAAACGGGTGCCACGGTTCTTTTCCCGAATCTTTCCGTGGTATCCGGTGGCGGGGGTTTGGAGACTTGGGCCTCTGCCGCCCTTTCTTGGAAATTCCGCGCGGCAATGAAGCTGACGGAATCGGCGCGGTAGATCGGATATGCCACGCTGGGCGGCGGGGGTTAGGCGACTCCCGCCGCTACTTATAGAGGCGGTGGCAGAGTGGCTATGTGCCGGATATAGCAATTCCGGTTAGGTCGGTTCGCTTCCGGCCCGTCTCTCATCGCCCCACCAAGTAATCCACTAATGTGGGGTCACCCATAAAGGCCGAACAGGCCAGCGCATCTGGATAACCCGCGTGGCACGGGAACGGGTCGCTATCAACCTGGGCACCACCCACCGGGCAGGTGGGCGGTAGCAGTTTATCCGAGTCTGTCTTGTCCATCAAAACCCCATTAGCATAAGCTTGGTCAAGTAGAAGCCAAACCCTACGGTCCCCACCGCGATAGCCAGCAACCATAGAATTTCCGCCAGACGCCTCATCCGATTAGTCTAGAGCCTCGGGCGTGAATTTTGAATCGTTGGGGATTCCCTTTTGTTTGGAATGGTGATTCCTGTGCCCAGGAGGTGCTGTCATGGGCAGAGCGATTTCGACGGATCTTCGTTTACGTATGGTGCGGGAGATATCGGCGGGCAAGTCTCGTCGGGAGGTTGCGGAGCAGTTTGAGGTTGCTCCGTCGACGGCGGTGCGGGTTCAGGCCCGCTATGCGGCCACCGGTTCGGTTGAGCCGGCCAAGCAGGGCCGTCCCAAGGGGTCCGGCAAGCTTGGCCCCTATCGCGCGGCACTTATTGAGAAGGTGAAGGATCAGCCTGACATCACAAGGTCATTTCGCTCCGCGAATTGACCGACCATGCCGAACCTCGCGGTCTGGCTGGAGGCGGAGCATGGCATCACGGCCGACCCGTCGAGTCTGTCCAAACTGCTATGCAAGGCGGGCTTCACCTATAAAAAAAAACGCTGCTGGCCTCGGAGAAAGAACGCTCTGACGTCAAAGCGGCGCGCCGGACATGGATTAACCGTCTCGGTCAATTCGCAAAGCGAAATGACCTGTGCCAACCCTTCATGCGCCGCCAGCCGGCGCGGCTCGTCTTCCTCGACGAGACGAGCGTGAAGACCAACATGACGCCGTTGCGCGGGCGCAGCCTCCGGGGAGAGCGGCTCATGGCCGATGCGCCCTTCGGCAAGTGGCAGACGCAAACCTTCATCGCGGGGCTGCGCTGCGATGGACTGGTCGCTCCTTGGATTGTCGACGGCGCCATGGACGGCCCGGCCTTCGATGCTTATGTCCGCACTCAGCTGGCGCCGAGCTTGAAACCCGGCGACGTGGTGATCCTCGACAATCTCAATGTCCACAAAAGTCCGCGGGCGGCAAAGGTCCTTGCCGAGCGGGGCGCCTGGTTCCTGTTCCTGCCCAAATACTCTCCAGACCTCAATTCAGGTCACAAAGCGAAGCGACTGGCCGACCCATCGAAATGGCCTTCGCTAAGCTAAAGGCCCTGCTCAGAAAAGCCAAAGCACGCACCTACGATGCCCTCTGGCGCGCTGTCGGCGACATCTGCGCCCTCTTCGATCCACAGGAATGCAGGAATTATCTCAGAAATGCAGGGTATGTTGCAGATTAAACACCCGACGCTCTAATTGATTTGTAGCCCTACATCCATCAGGCTCATTGACGATACAAAATTTGGAACCGTCGTTGCCGCAGTGGAGCGAGCACGCTGCGAACGAGTGATCCGGCTATTGTCGGCACTTGTGGGCGCCGGGTGGCGAAGTGTTTGAGTGGTATGGATGACCTCACAATCTATAGTGCTGCGAAATTCGTCATCCAACCTGTTCGTGCTGGATCGCTGATTGCGTCCGCGCAATTTCCGCATGTCTAAGATATGTCGATAGTTCCTCGGTCAGCGGGTCGGGCCCAAAACTGACTGCGTCTGCTTGTTAGGCTTGCCTATGCAAGCTTGTGTCAGCCAATTTCTTTGTAGATCTTGCTCGCTCTGAGACTGTCGCTCATAAGTCGGCAAGGATTCGCGAAGTGATCGGATACGATGCGGTCCTTGGCCGTGCCCCTTTCGCGATTGAGATGGCGATCGACACGGCGCGATTACCTATCCGTCCGGCTCGAACACGAGTGCGGGCACGACCACCTCCCAAGCGTCGCATTTCAGGGCGTCGTGATATTTCGGGTCCGAGGCCTCGCGGCTCCAGCCCACCACGGCGAACACTTTCGCCAACCGGCAGCGCATCCCCGATGGCGGCCAGGGCCTGCTCCGCCTTGCCGGTCGTCTATCACGGCATCCCCGTCCAGCGCTGCTGGGCCCACAAGATGCGCAACATACTCAACAGGGTCCGCGAGGCCGACCAGGAGGCCGTCAAGGCCGGCGTCCACGCCGTCATGAAAGCCCCCAACCGCCGCAAGGCCGAGACCGCCGCGCACCGCTTCGCCGACCGTTGGGTGCCCGCCTACCCCAAAGCTGCCGCCTCCCTGCGCGACGACCTCGACGACCTGCTCACCTACTTCCATTACAAGACCCTTGCCGAGCGAAAGCAGGTCAGGACCACCAACGCCATCGAACGATGGTTCCGGGAGGTCCGGAGACGAACCCGGCCAATGGGAACCTTCCAAGACAAGACCTCAATGGACCGCATCCTCTTCGCGGTCTTCATACACGAAAACAAGTCTCAGGGAATCAGCACCCCAGTCTCGCTGTCACGCTGGACCGCGACTTTCTCGAGGGGTCCGGCTCCCAGAACCTCGAGGAACTGCTGGATACCGGGATCATCCGCTATCTGCTGACCGGCGGGCAGGCGCTGCCCGTGTTGGTGAACGGCGCGCCCTACGCCTCGACGGGAGGCGACCTCGACGCCCTGCCGCTCGCCGCCATGGAGCGCATCGAGTTGCTCGGCGGCGAGAGCCTCGGCACGTTCGGCGGCGGCACCGTCCGCAACGCCCTCAACGTCGTGCTCAGGGAGGATTGGGACGGCACGGCGGTGCGCGCCCTCGCGCGGGTACCGAGCCGCAAGGGCGGCGACGGTTATCAGGGCAGCGCCTCATGGGGCGGAAAAGTCGGCGAGGGGCACCTGAGCGTGACGGCGGACACCTTCACGCGCCGGCATATCGCTTCCGCCGACCGGGACTACAGCCGCGGGAAATGGACGCCGGACGGTTCGTTCGCCGACGCATCGAACATCAGCAGGGGCGGCAACACGGTGTTCATCGCGAAATTCGACGCCAGCGATGAATTTGAGGGATTTCGGTCGGTCGCGCTGGGCGATTGCGATCCGGCGGACGGCTATACGGGACCGCTGTCCGGTCCGCCCGGTCCCGGCCCCGACACGGACTACGGCTGCGGTTTCGATTACACGAGCATCAGTTGGGAGACGAGCGACGCCGACCAGCAGACCGTTCTTCTCAACGCCAAGCACCCCCTCGGCGACAGCGCGGAGATCGGCGTCGTGGCGAACTTTTCCCAGTTCGAAACGAACTTTCGTTACGCGCCGTCCACGGGAACCTTCAGATTCGTTCCCGACGCGGACCTGCTCGCGGTAATCAACGACGCGGCGGACGGGTTCACCGCCGACGGCAACGACCGCTTCTACGCCTCTCACCGCTTCACGGGGCACGGCAACCGGAATTGGCGGACAAAAGCTGAAGCCTACGACATCACGGCAGGCGTCGAGGGCCGGCTCAATTCATCGCTCGGCTACGACGCCGAACTGCGCCTCTTCCGGCAGGATGCGGCCGTAAGGGGCAATACATTCGTTCACGAAGGCAGGGCGGCTGCGGAGATTTTGGCGGGCAACTACTACCTGCTGGATCCGCTCAATCCGCCGGCCGACCGGGCCGAGGCACACCGGCAGGCGATTCTGAACACCAGCCTGCGCCAAGAAACCGACTTTCGTTCCGAGTCCCAAAGCCTTCGCGCGGCGCTGGAGGGATCGGGCTTTTCCATCGGCGGGCGAAAGGCGGCATGGACCGCCGGCGTCGAGATGGGCCGGGCGGACGCGCATCGTTTCCTACGGTTCGTCGACCGTGCAGGCGCGGCGTTCGACGTTTCCGATGTTCTGGGCTCGGGCGGCGTGAGCTGGGCCGGGAAGCGCGAAGGTCTGGGCCTGTTCGCCGAGACGCTCCTGCCGGTGGCCGAGCGGGTCGACCTGCGGTTCGCGGGCCGCGCGGACGAGTTGGACGACGTCGGCGCGCTACGCTCCTGGCGCGCCGGGGCCGAATACCGGCCCATGGACGTGCTGACCGTGCGGGGGTCGTGGAGCGAAGGCGAGCTTGCTCCCGGGTTTGCCCAGCTCTACGGCACCGCGCTCCAGAGCTATCCCTATGTCGAATGCGATCCCGGACCCGGCCCGCCGCCCCGCACATGCGCCTCGGCGAACGAACTCCAGGTCCAGCGCAACACGGTCGGGAACCCCGATCTGGGTCCGGCGACCGCCGAGCGGCTTGCCGCGGAGGCCGCGTTCAGGAACGGGCCCTACCGCCTCGGCGTGGAGTGGTTCCGGGAGTCGCTTTCCGACGTGCCGGGGAACCCGTCCCCCGATTGGGCGCTCCGCAACATGCCGCAGTGCGCCGAGGGCGTAACGTCCGACTGCGTCCGGTGGGCCGGCGGCGCCGTGATCCACGACAGGTATGCCAATACCATCGAGGCGAAGACGGAGGGCATCACGGCCCGGTTCGGCGCAGGCTTCGAAACCTCCTGGGGCGGATACGGCGCCTATGGGACGTGGCGGCGGGAGACCGCCACCAGACTTACCGTCGACGGCGTACCGGAGCGCGTCGTGCGTCCGAAGGACATGTTGCGCGCCAGGATCTCCGCGCGGCGCGGCGGCGTGCGCGCCATCTGGACGGCGAGCTACCGCTCGGGCTTCTTGAACAACCGGGGCACGGGCCGCTTCAGTCCCTGGACCGGCCACGATTTGAGGGTGGACTGGACGAATCCGGCGGGGCTGGAAGGGCTCCGGATCACCGGCGGCGTCTTCAACCTGACCGACGAGAATTACTCCATCGACACCGCGAACCCGGGGAGCACGGACGGCCCCACGGTGGCCGGATGGGGGCGGACGTTTTTCCTGGCGATCAGCACGGCGTTCTGAGCGCGGGACGAGCGGCATCCGGCGATCCGCAATTCGCGGCTGTCGTCGAAATCATTTAGTCAGGGCGAGAAACTGGATTAGTATTCGAAATAAAGCAGATAGGGAGATTTAATCTATGCGCAAAACAATAGATTATAGACTTTCCGTGTTCGCCATATTGTTTGTGGCCTTCACACTCTTCGGTCCCGCCGGTTCAAAAGCTGCGGACGGCGCGAAGTTCGTTCTTGTCCATGGGGCTTGGCATGTCGGAAGTGCCTGGAATGACGTCATTTCGAATTTGCGTGGACTAGGACATGATGGTGAAGCCATCACAATGGCCGGCCACGGCGTTAATACGGACAGAAAGGCGGCAACATTCAACGACTCCGAAAAAATTCTGCTCGAGGTACTGAACAGGCAAACTCGCCCTGTAATCGTCGTGGGTCATTCGGCTGGCGGGGTCCTACTCCAACAAACTGTCGGGAAAGCCGCCGATAAACTTGCCGCCGTCGTTTTCCACAACGCCTTTATTATCCCGCACATGACGTCCATGTACGACGCACTGCCCCCAAAGTTCAAAGAAATGTTTAGCTCACTGGCGGAAGCATCCGAAGACTATAGCTTGCCCGTAAACGAAGGGTTTTGGCGTAACGTCCTGCTTGCCGGAGTTCCAGAGAAGCGAGCGACCGAAATAATTGGAATGATGGTCCCCCAGCCGTTCAACTTTTACAGGCACAAAATTGATGCATCGTCTTTCGCCGATATTAAGGCACCCAAATTTGCCCTATTGGCTACGGGTGACAAGTCTATTGCATGGTATCGGAGCATGGCACAACGATTGGGACAGAGTACTGTGGTTGAAATTTCTGGTGGACATGAGGTGCTTCTCACCAATCCCGCTGAGCTAGCAAGAGGATTGGCTGAAATTGCTCGCCTGATAACTAAGAAATAGCGGTGTGTACTATCGGTGTTGGCTTTTGGCTGAGACTGTTCTTGGGTTGTTACACGGATGGCGGCTGGCGCGCCCTTGGTTAAGTTATTGGGCGCCGCCGCCTAGATGTCGTGACCGTGCGGCGCTTGCGCCGCGAAAAAGACAATGTATAGGATCAACCATCGGTGAGCCCGGGCCTCCGCTCGGAAAAATGCTCAAATTTCCCAAATTGTCCGACGACGAACCAGGAGTGTGACCCATGACCAAACGTTCCAACATTATCAAAACGGCTTCCATCGCCAGTGCCGTCGCCTTCGCGGTGGCCTCCGTCGGTACCGTTCCCACACCGGCGCACGCCCAGGCAAAAGAGAAGTGCTACGGCATTTCGCTTGCCGGCAAGAATGGCTGCGAGGCCGGTCCGGGTACGACCTGCGCCGGTACGTCCAAGGTCGACTACCAGGGCAACGCCTGGACTTTGGTTCCGGCCGGCGACTGCATGAAGTATGGGGTCCAAGAGGCCAACGCCAAATTCAAGCTTCCCGGCGACCGCACCGGCTCGCTCAAGCCGCTCGCTCGCGACATTCCGAAATCGTAGGGTAACGTTCATATTCCCGTGTGCCGGCATCGGCCGGCGCACGGGGATTATTCACCAGGAAGGCAGCCTATTCCTTTAATTTGTTCTAAAGAAACAATTATTTTATTTGTTGATCCGGTCCGAGATCAAAACGAAAGCGGTTTCGATAGTAACGCAGCGTAGTAGAGCGGGGCTGTTGAAGAACCCGGTTTTGGTTAGTGACGTGTGTCGGATCATGCGGCGGCAATCGCCGCGAGCCCATATCGGACGGCCAGAGTGCGACGAGCGCGTAGCAAGCCTTGGACGGCGCATCCGGCGGCCCAGAGGGCCCATAAAACGGCGAGAACGGCGACGGCGAGCCGCTTGAGATTGATCGCCGACGCCGTCAGGTAGGCCTGGATCTTCATGTTGTCGAGGCCGTGGCGGACGGCTCGGCCCAACCCATGCCAGGTCTTGGCCTCGCCATGGAAGCCCTCCGACCGCCAGCGATGGCGTTGGTAGAGTCGCCGATCATCCGCGCTCCAGCGTGCGCGCCGGCGCCGAGCGCGGAGCAGCGCCGGATAATCGTCGCTGATCACGACCGCCTTGTTGACGCGTCCCTTCGACAGACAGTCGCCCTTGAGCGTACAGTGCGCGCAGTCCCTGGCCCTGGAGTAGAAGAAACGGCCGTGCCTGAAGCGTGGCCCCGGGCGCAAAACCTTCCCCCGCAGGCACTTCACAATGTCGTGCCGGGCGTCGTATCGGAAGCGGCGCAAGGGCACGCGGCTCTTGATCGGTTCCCTCTTCGCCGGGATCAGCGGATCAATGCCGCGCCGTTCGAGCCCACCGTAGACCTTGGCGTACGAATAACCGGCGTCGGCCGTGACCGTCGAGATCGTGCTATCCGCAATCTCCTGAACCGCATCGACCTGAGCCTCGATCAACTCGCCCTCGTTCACCTCCCCGGTCGTCACCTCGACATCGAGCACCACGCCTCTCGCGTCGTCGACCGCCGTGTGTTGTTTGTAGCAGGGCTCAAGACGCCGGTTGCGTGCCGTGGTCGTCATGCTCGCATCCGCATCAGTGCGGCTCATCTTCTTGTACTTGCCGCTCTGGCGGCCCTTCTTCTCCGCCTCGACCTCCTCCTCGCCGCGGTTCTCCGCCATCACCTGGTCAGCATGACGCTCGACCAGGCTCTCCCAGCTGACGTCGGCGCGGATAAGCGTCGCGTCGATATGCACCACCTCGGCCGTCGCGATCTTCGCCTCCAGGCAAGCCGTCACCGTGCGCTGGAAGATCGCCCGGAACCGCTCGTCGCCCCAGCGCTGGCGGATACGCGTCAGGCTCGAATGGTCAGGGAGACGCTCGTGCAGGCCGTAGCCGATGAACCAGCGAACCGTGATGTTGACCTGCGCTTCGCGCATCAGCCTGCGGTCGTGCACGATCCCGAGCAGCAGGCCGGCGAGCATCAAACGAACCGCCACTTCCGGGTCGATGCCAGGCCGCCCGTTGTCGGCGCAGTAGCAGTCCGCAACTTCTTCGCGCAGCCAGCCAAGGTCGAGAACCCGATCGACCCGCGCCAAGACGTGATCCTGGGGCACCAATTGCTCCAGCGACCCGGCGACGAACAAATCCATCTGTTGGCGATCCTTCAAACCCAACATCTAGTCGGTCTCCGATAGTGAACACCCAACATCTGCTTAAAGAATCACGAATGAGGGGCTTTTTCAACAGCCCCAGAGCGCATCCGATTCGCTTTGGCCCTCCTAAACGGTCGGCCGGGTAGGAGGGGTCGTTGCCCAGCCCCTCCCCCCACAGACCCGAGCGTGCGCGATTGTCGCACTCGGTTTCTCACCTGACAGGTTCGCTCACGACGGTTGCCATGAACGCGTGATCGTGACCGGCAGTTTGTTGGGGTAGAGGCGGCCCAGGATGAAGACGTTCATCTTGAACCGTTCCGAGGGCGCCGCCTCGGGCGAGTGCCAGTCGGTGATGATCACGCCGCCGAACGGATCCGCCGACGCGATGGGCCAGACCGAGACCGTGTCCAGGCTGGCCCGCCAGAGAAACGCGTTGACC
>CAZUGT010000120.1:0-4138 GCA_964620095.1 uncultured Rhodospirillaceae bacterium
CTCTCCCCCTTCTTCAGGGGGAGAGGGTTGCGAAGGGTTGGCGAGGCGAATACCGAGCCTAGCCGTAGCTGGGTGAGGGGGTCATAAGAGGCGAGGGCGAACCGCGGCGCGTTGCGGCGAACATGCCGATTGCCGGGAACCGCCGCCGGGGTAGAATATGCGCGATGCCATTTCGCGACCGCCGGGGGAGAATGCCGCCATGCTTGAACTCTACTACCTGAAGGAAGCGGATTCCGTCTGCTCGAACCGGGCGGTCGTCACGCTCATGGAAAAAGGGATCGAGGACTGGACGCCGCGCTATATCAAGCTGCTCGAGGAAGACCACTTCGACGAGGACTATCTCGCCATCAATCCGAAGGCCGTCGTCCCGACGCTGGTCCACGACGGCAATCCGATCCGCGAATCCTCCATCATCTGCGATTACATTGACGAGCTGAAGCCGGACCCGGCCCTCAAGCCCGCCGATCTGCTTCAGCGGACCTATATGCGCGAGTGGATCAAGGATTCCGACGAGGTCGGATTTCCCGGGGTCGCCGCCCTCAACTTCGTGACCCGGTTCCGCTCGGTGATCGACGTCAAGAAGCTGGAGAGCCGGTGGAAAAAGCAGCCCGATCTCGAAAAGACCCTGCGCCAGCAATCGGTCATCCGGGACGGCATGGATTCCGAGTGGGTGCTGCGCGGCCTCGTCGGGTGGGACCGCATCTTCGGCAAGATGGAGACCGCCTTGTCCGACGGCCGGCCGTGGATCATGGGCGAGCAGTTCACCCTCGCGGAGACCTGTTACGCGCCGCTCATCAAGGTCCTCGACATGATCAAGTGGCTGGACGTCTGGTTCGAGGACCGGCCCAACGTGGCGCGGTGGTGGGCGGCGCTCGGCAGCCGCCCGAGCGTTCTCGGGCTCGACGAATATGACGGGCACACCGCCGACCCCGGCTCGGACCACGCCAAGGCCGGGCTGGCGCTTGTCGATGAGGCGAGGGACCGGCTCTCCGCCTACAAGGCGTCGCGCGTCTAGCGGGCCGCCACCCTCTCCCTAACCCCCTCACCCAGCTACGGCTAAGCCGGGCTCCGCCCGCCAAGCCTTCGCATCCCTCTCCCCCCAAGGGGGGCGAGGGTAAGGGAGTCGTTCCCTCTCCCCCTTCTTCAGGGGGAGAGGGTTAGGGTGAGGGGGTCTTAGGAGATGAGGGTGATTTTGCCCAAAATTCCGGCCTTGCCGCTTTTCAATGGCGTGAGGATATGCAAATTCTGCACGGGCATCGGCGCGCGCGCGGGAAGGAACGGACATGGGACCATTCGGCATCGGACAGGCGGTAACCCGGGAGGAGGACCCCCGGCTGCTGGTGGGCGACGGCCGCTATGTCGACGACCACAACCTGCCCGGCCAGGCCCACGCCTATCTGCTGCGCTCTCCCCACGCCCACGCCGAGATCGTGTCCATGGACACGTCCGCCGCCGCCGCCGCGCCCGGCGTGGTTGCGGTCTACATCGGGGACGACGTGGCCGCCGACGGGATCGGCTGGCCGAGGATGGAAGGACCCCTGCGGCGGGAAGGGGGCGCGCCGGCCTTTCACTGCCCCCATCCGGGCCTCGCCCGGGGGCGGGTCCGCTATGTGGGCGATCCCGTCGCCCTGGTGATCGCCGAGACCGTCGATCAGGCCAAGGACGCCGCCGAGCTGATCGGGATCGATTTCGACCCGCTGCCCGCCAACGTGGATACGGCCCGCGCCGTCGAGCCCGGCTGCCCCCAATTGTGGGACGAAAACCCGGGCAATGTCGCGGGCGAGTTCCGCTCCGGCGACGCGGATGCCGTCGAGGCGGCCTTCGCGGCGGCGGCGCACATCGTCAGGCGGCGCTTCGTCATCACCCGGCTCCACGCCCAGTACATGGAGCCCCGGGGGACCCTCGGCTATTACGACGACGGGGAGCGGCGCTACGTGCTCCATGTGGACGTCCAGTATCCCCACCGGCTCAGGCACGTGCTGGCCGAAGACATCCTCAAGGTGCCGGAGCAGGACGTGCGGATCATCGCCGGCGACGTGGGCGGCGGCTTCGGCACCAAGGGCTGGCAGTACGTGGAGCACCGGCTGACCCTGTGGGCGGCGAAGAAGCTGGGCCGCCCGGTCAAATGGTCGTGCGAGCGCTCCGAGGCCCTGCAGGCCGACGAGCACGGCCGGGACAACGTGAGCGAGGCCGAACTGGCCTTCGATGCCGCAGGCAAAATTCTCGGCCTCCGGGTCAGGACGCTGGCCAATGTGGGGGCCTACGTGTCGTCGGTCCGGAACTTCCTTTCGGTGTTCGGCTCCACCGGCCTGCTCGCCGGGGTCTACGACATTCCGGCGGCCCATGTGCACGTCAAGGCGGTTCAGACCAACACCCAGGCGACGGCGCCCTATCGCGGTGCCGGCCGGCCCGAGGCCAACTACGTCATCGAGCGGATGATGTCCGAGGCGGCCGGGGAACTGGGCGGCGCGCTCGGCCTCGACGCCTTTTCGCTTAGGCGGCAGAACCTGATCGCGGCGGACGCCTTCCCCTACAGGACGGCGCTCACCTTCACCTACGACTGCGGCGACTTCGCCGCCAACATGGACAAGCTGCGCGATCTCGCCGACATGGACGGGTTCGAGGCGCGCCGCGCCGAGGCCCAATCCCGCGGCAGGCTGCGGGGGCTGGGGATCGCCAATTCCATCGAGCAGGCGGCGGGTCCCGGCCTCGAATTCTGCGAGATCCGGTTCAATCCGTCGGGGACCGCGCTGGTGCTCATGGGCACCAAGTCCCAGGGCCAGGGGCACGAGACCATGTACAAGCAGATCGTCTCCGGCCGGCTCGGGATCGACCCCGCCGACATCAAGGTGATGGACGGCGATACGGACAAGGTGGCGTTCGGCGTCGGCACCATGGGCTCCCGCTCGGCGGTGATGGGCGGCTCGGCGGCCCACGTCGCGGCCGGCAAGGTGGCCGACAAGGCGGCCAGGATCGCCGCCCATCTCCTGGAGGCGGCCGAGGCCGACATGGAACTCGAGGACGGGCGGTTCATCGTCGCCGGCACCGACAAGTCGATCCCGTTCAAGGAGGCGGCCAAGGCGGCCTTCCAGCCGGCCAGGCTGCCGCCGGGGATGGAGCCCGGCCTCTACGAAACCGGCACCTTCCGCACGCCCAGCTACACCTTTCCCAACGGCTGCCATGCTTGCGAGGTGGAGATCGATCCCGAGACCGGCAAGGTGGACGTGGTGGGATATTCCATCGTCGACGACGTCGGCACGGTGATCAATCCGGTCACCCTGAAGGGCCAGATCCACGGCGGCATCGCCCAGGGCCTGGGGCAGGTGCTGATGGAGCAGGTGGTCTATGATCCGAACAGCGGCCAGCTGATGACCGGCTCGTTCCAGGACTACGCCATGCCGCGGGCCGACGACCTGGCCGAGACCCGGATCGGCGGCAACCCGGTGCCGACCAGGAACAATCCCCTCGGCGTCAAGGGCGCCGGCGAGGCGGGAACATGCGGCGCGCTGCCCGCCGGCATGAACGCGGTCATCGACGCGCTCCGCCGGGCGGGCGTCGAGGGCATGGACATGCCGGCGACCCCGGCCCGGGTCTGGGCGGCGCTGCGGGACGGAAACGGAGGCGCGTAGCCCTTGTCCCGCTATCTCTTCCCGCTGGCCCTGTTCGCAATCCTGCTGGCGCTGGTGATCGCCACCCGGGAGGACGGCACCATCAAGGGCATGGCCCGGGTGGTCGACGGCGCGACGGTGGTGATGGACGGCAGGCGGCTTCGGCTCGAAGGCATCAGGCCGTTCCCCCTGGACGAGACCTGCCCGGGGGCGGCGGAGACCGGCGACTGGCCCTGCGGCCGGGAGGCGGCGTACGCGCTCTCGCGGCTGATCGACAGGCGGGGGCTCGAATGCAGGGTCAGGAGAGACACGCGGGGCGATGCGGAGGCCCACTGCAAGCGGGGCGATACGGATGTGGCGCTGGAGATGCTGCGCCGGGGCTGGGCCAGGACCGACCTCGGCGGCGATCCGGCGGCGGCCCAGTCCGAAGCGCGGGCGGCGCGGCGCGGCATATGGCGGTAGGGGGACAAGTGTTCCCTCTCCCCTGGAGGGAGAGGGATGCGAAGATAAGGTCATTCCCCGCCGGGGAT
>CAZUGT010000121.1:0-18284 GCA_964620095.1 uncultured Rhodospirillaceae bacterium
GGAGGGGGGAGGGTAAAAACCGTTGGGGTTCTTTTTTTGGCTAGTCTTCATCCGACTCTATTCGCCGGCGGCGCTCGCCTAAGCTTTCGCCCTCGTACAGCCAGTATTCGGGCCCAGCTACAGTTTTCCAAGTGTATCCCAGTCGGTGCGCACATGTCAGAGCCGCAGCACTCAGGCTTGTCGTTTCCCCCTCGAATTCTACCTGCTTCTTGCCTGCCACAATGCACCTGTATTGCGAATCCTTGGAGAATGTCAGTTCCGACCCTGTCGGAATTTCGACCATTCCGAAGTGGAAGGGTGATCTCCACTTCTTCGCCTCATCCAATGCCTGTTGATCTTCTGCATCCTCCACCACATCACCTCGCGGAGTTACGTCTTCTACTTGAGCAAGTAGCAACGCAGCCTGAACACGTTCGGGGGAGACTCTGAAAAACTCTCGCCGTTTTCTAATACGCATGTCGTCGAAGGCGTCGTGCAGTTGGCGTTCAACGAAATCGATATTCGCAACCTTGGAGGCGTGAAAACACTCGAACGGTAGCGGCACACCAGTCGAATCGAGTCCCCTAATCCGATCCTCCAAACTTGCCGCAGTCTTTCCAATCTTGGACAAGCCGGGCATAGCTTCATTTATTAGGATGTACACGATGCCTTCTGTCATTCTCTTTCTTTCGCAAAATCAGTGTGCTGCAACAAAAACAACATAAGCGCGGACGATAGCTCCTCAGTTGCAGATATCATCAAGGAAGGCTACCTCAAATTCAATCATACCGATTAGGTAAAGCCGTCCAGCGGCCTAATTCATTAAGGTTGAATTCACATGGCTTACGGTTTTACGATAAACGGCAACCAAAGGGACGCCGTCCGGCCGCCATGGGAACAACGCGCCTGTCCGCCCGCTCTTCCGCAAATCGCCTTCCCGCCGATCCGCCCGGCGCACCCGCTCTCACAATCGAATTTCGGCCGTCCGGTTTGCCAAAGCGAGGGCCGCCGGGATGACGCTGGAGTTCCATCTCAACGGCCGGCGGCACGTGGTCCGGGACGTGCCGCCCAACGTCACGGCGCTGGACTATATCCGCGACCATGCGCGCCTCACCGGCACCAAGGAGGGCTGCGCCGAGGGGGATTGCGGCGCCTGCACGGTGGTGCTGGCCGCCGGCCCGGCTGGGAACAAGACCTTCCGGGCGGTCAATGCCTGTCTCCTGACCCTGCCGCATCTCAACGGCGCCGACGTGCTGACCGTGGAGGGGCTGGCGGACGGGGACGGCCTGGACCCGGTGCAGTCGGCCATGGCCGACGGCGACGGCACCCAATGCGGCTACTGCACGCCGGGCTTCGTCATGGCCCTCTACGCGCTGCGCCGGGGCGGCGAGGAGGCCGATCCCGAGACCGTGCACGACGCCCTGGCCGGCAACCTCTGCCGCTGCACCGGCTACCGGCCCATCGTCGACGCGGCGGTGAAGGCGTGCGGCGAGACCGGGCCCGGCGGTTATGAGGCGCACCCGCCGGCAGAGGCGGCGGCCCAGGCGACAAAACGCTACGAGGCCGGCGGCCAGGCGTTCCTGGCCCCCGCGAGCCTCGCCGATATGGCGGAGGCGCTGGCCGATAACCCGGACGCCTACATCCTCGCCGGCGGCACCGACCTCGGACTGCTGGCCGCCAAGGAGCGCCGGAAACTGCCGGTGGTCATCCATACGGGCCGGGTCGCCGAACTCCTGGAAATCCGCGACGAGCCGGACTTTCTCGAGTTCGGCGCGGCGGTCACCTATACGGACGCCCTGCCGCTGATCGAGCGCGACTACCCGTCCTTCGCCACCCTGATCAGGCGCATCGGCTCCCGGCAGATCAGGAACATGGGCACCATCGGCGGCAATATCGGCAATGCGAGCCCCATCGGCGACACGCCCCCCTGCCTGATCGCCCTGGACGCCCGGCTGACCCTCCATTCCCGGGACGGTTCCAGGCAAATGCCCATCGAGGAATTCTTCCTCGATTACCGGAAGACCGACCTCGGGCCGGGGGAATTCATCCGGTCGGTCCGCATCCCCAAACCGAAGGACGGCGAGGCCTTCCGGACCTACAAGATTTCCAAGCGCTACGACCAGGACATCTCCTCGGTCATCGGCGCCTACCGGCTGACGGTCGCCGACGGGGCGGTGCGGGATGCGCGCATCGCCTATGGCGGCATGGCGGCGACGCCGAAACGGGCCCGGGCCTGCGAGGCGGCGATCACCGGCTCGGCGTGGCGCGAGGACGCGCTGATGGAGGCCGCCCGGGCCATCGACGAGGACTTCGAGCCCCTGTCGGACCACCGGGCCTCCGCGGCCTACCGGTCCATGGTGGCCAAGAACCTGTTCGCCCGGCTGTGGCGGGATATCTCGGCCGCCGACGAACCCCTGGACGTGGTGCTGGTGTGATGGACGGCCCGGAAACCGCCAAGGCCGATATCATCGGCGCGGCCCATGCGCGGCTCAGGCACGACAGCGCGGTCAAGCACGTCACCGGCGGCGCGGTCTACGTGGACGACATGCCGCCCCTGCCCGGCACTTTGGAAATCCTGCCGGTGGTCAGCCCCCACGCGCATGCGAGGATCGTCTCGGTGGACATCTCCAGGGCGCTCGAGGCGCCGGGGGTGGCCGGCATCTTCGGGGCCGGCGACATTCCGGGAAAGAACGATATCGCGCCCATCTTCTCCGACGAGCCCATCCTCGCCGACGGCCTCGCCGAATATGCCGGCCAGCCGGTCCTCATCGTCGCCGCCGACACCTACGATCTCGCGCGCGACGCGGCCCGGCTGATCGACATCGGCTACGAGGTTCTGGAGCCGGTCCTGACCATCGACCAAGCGCTGGACAAAGGGCAGTTCACCTATCCGCCCCACAGCATCGTCCGGGGAGACGCCGAGGCGGCGATCGCCGGCGCGGCCCGCAAGGTGTCCGGCGAAGTCTCGTGCGGCGGGCAGGATCATTTCTATCTCGAATCCCAGGTCGCCCTCGCGGTCCCCGGCGAGGACCGGGACATCACCGTCCATGCCTCCACCCAGCACCCGACCGAGGTGCAGCACGGGGTGGCGCACGTCCTCGGGATCGAAATCAACGACGTGCTGGTGGAGGTGCGCCGCATGGGCGGCGCCTTCGGCGGCAAGGAGACCCAGGCCACCGGCATCGCCGCGCTCGCCGCGCTGGCCGCGGCGCTCACCGGCCGGCCGGCCAAGCTGCGGCTCCGCCGCGACGACGACATGATCGTCACCGGCAAGCGCCACGATTACCGCTTCCGCTACGAGGCCGGCTTCGGCGAGGACGGCCGGCTCGACGGCGTGAAGATCGAGATGGCGACCCGGTCGGGCAACGTCGCCGACTGCTCGTCCGGCGTCATGGCGCGCGCGCTGTGCCACGCCGACAATTGCTACTACCTCCCCCATGTCCGGTTCGACGGATACCCGTGCAAGACCAACACGGTCTCGGCGACGGCGTTCCGCGGCTTCGGCGGGCCCCAGGGCATGCTGGCCATCGAGACGGTGATCGAGCATGTGGCGGCCGAGCTCGGCAGGCCCGTCGACGACATCCGGCGGGTCAACTACTACGGCGACGGCGAGCGCAACGTCACCCCCTACGGCCAGACGGTGAAGGACAACATCATCGTCGAGCTTTCCGAGCGGCTGATGCGGGAGATCGATTTCGAGGGCCGCACGAGGGCCGTCGACGACTTCAACGCCGCAAATACGACCCTGAAGAAGGGCATCGCCCTGATGCCGGTGAAGTTCGGCATCTCGTTCAACCTGCCGACCCTCAACCAGGGCGGCGCCCTGGTCCACGTCTATACGGACGGCAGCGTTCACCTCAACCACGGCGGCACCGAGATGGGACAGGGCCTGTTCGTCAAGGTGGCCCAGGTGGTGGCGTCCACGTTCCAGATCGACATCGACCGGATCAAGATCTCGTCGACCCGCACCGACAAGGTGCCCAACACGTCCGCGACCGCGGCCTCGTCGGGCTCCGACATCAACGGCATGGCGGCCCACATCGCGGCGACGGAAATCAAGGAGCGGATGGCCAAGGCTGCGGCGGACCATTTCGGGGTCGAAACCGGCTCCATCGAGTTCCGCGCCAACCGGGTCTATGCCGGCAACGAGAGCATCTCCTTCGCCGAATGCGCCCGTCTCACCTGGCGGGCCCGGGAGTCGCTCTCGGCCACCGGGTTCTACCGGACGCCGGATATCTCGTGGGATGCGAAGACCATGACCGGCAGCCCGTTCTATTACTATACCTACGGGGTCTGCATCGCCGAGGCGGTGATCGACACCCTGACCGGCGAATCCCGGGTGCTGAGGGCCGATATCCTGCAGGACGTGGGCAACTCCCTGAACCCGGCCATCGACATGGGCCAGATCGAAGGCGCCTTCGTCCAGGGCATGGGGTGGGTCACCTCGGAAGAGCTGGTCTGGGACGAGGACGGGCATCTCATGACCCACGGGCCGTCGACCTACAAGATCCCGGGGAGCCGGGACGTCCCGCCGGAACTCAACGTCCATATCCTGGAAGACGCGCCGAACATGGTGCCGACCATTTTCCGCTCCAAGGCCATCGGCGAGCCGCCGCTGATGCTGGCGGTCTCCGTGTGGCTGGCGATCCGCGACGCGGTTGCGCGGATCGGCGGCCGCAAGGCGTTCCCGAGACTGGACGCGCCGGCGACGCCCGAGGCCATCCTGATGGCCATCGAGGACGTCAGGTCGCGGGCCGCGAAAGCGGACCGGCCATAGGATTTTTTTCCCCCTCGCCCTGTCCCTCTCCCCCTGACGGCCGGGATTAAAATTTGCCCCGGCAACCAAATAGGCCATTGAAAAAATTGTCGTATTCCGGGGATTGTCGTTTATGGAGTCCGGCGGATTTCGCGCGGTCAACACATGGTCGACACCGGTGCAGCCTCACGCGGCTTCAAGCGCCGGCTGTACTTCCGAAATGAAGAGTTCGAGCGTTGCATTCGCCTCCTCGATAGTGATATCGCCGGTTGGGGTCTGGAGCACGATCTGGTCGACCATTCCATCGTCGATCAACTTGCCGAAACGATCGATAATCTTGCTCGGCGTGCCGTGCCCATCTTCGATCTTACTGTCCATGGCCGACATGACGCGACGAAGTGCGGCAAGAGCATCGTATGCCGCATCCTCGCCGATCAACTCAACGTCCCAGTCATGAACGGCGTGGGTACGCCGCATGAGGCCCGTCATCGCTCGTGTCACTTGGTCGTGTGCGATTTTCTCGTCGTAATCGATGGCAATCGGCATTGTCACGCCGACAAACGGCTCATCGCCGGGGCCGTCGAACCGGATTGGATCATCGCGGTGGGTATGCCAGTTCTCAAGATAGAGGTCGTAGCCTTGCCTGGTAATCGGGCCCGCACTCATGAGCTTGAACCCGTACCGGCCGGCGGCGGCGGGATTATTCGGGCACCAGAACGGTATGTTCTCCTGTACGGGCATGCAGGCCATGGGCATTGTGCGAAACTTGTAGTACTTCGAGT
Source organism: uncultured Rhodospirillaceae bacterium (assembly GCA_964620095.1). Taxonomy (GTDB): domain Bacteria; phylum Pseudomonadota; class Alphaproteobacteria; order Rhodospirillales; family UBA2165; genus JAJDXO01. Next base: position 5,518 of record CAZUGT010000121.1, read on the forward strand.
CTTCGGAACTGATCTCACCCGTGCGAAGCGCCCGGGCGACGATACCCAAAGCATCCCGATACCGATCCCTGGATGTCAGCCAGTCGCCGCCAAACCAGTAATGCTCTACGGGAGCTATCCCCCGGCCGACCCCGAATTCGACGCGGCCACCGGTTAGGTTATCGAGGACGCATAAATCCTCGATGACCCGGACCGGATTGTGCAGGGGCAGCAGTTTGACCATCGGCCCCATACGAATAGTAGCGGTGACTTGCGAGGCGGCCGCGATGATCAAATCCTGGTTGGGGACCAGACAGAGATCGGTTCCGTGGTGCTCGGCGACGTAAAAGCCCGCAAAGCCGGCCGCATCGGCCTTCTTTATGATATTCAGCCGGTCATGCAGCAATTGCCGCGTGGGCGTTCCCGGGATGCCTTCAATATGGTCGAAGATTCCGAAGGTGATTTTGGCCACAGCTGCTTGCTCCAGGTTTCATGGAAATAACCATATCCGATGGACCGTTTAAAGCCGGCTCGGAAGGTGTCCTCCGGGCATCTAGGCGCTATCGGCGCCTTGCCTCAATAGATCGACCGCTTTCTCGGCAATCATGATGGTCGGCGCGTTGGTGTTGCCGCCCACCAGCCAGGGCATGATGGAGCAATCGGCGACTCGAAGCCCCCTGATCCCCCGCACCCGAAGCCGGCTATCCACGACCGCATCCTCATCGGCGCCCATGCGGCAGGTGCCCGCGGGATGTTGTGCCGTCGTGCAGTTGGCGCGCAGCCAGGAATCGATCTCGTCGTCGGAGGATATTTCCCGGCCGGGGCTGTCCTCGGTCTCGACCGCCCCTCGGAGCGGCTCCTCGGCAAATATGCGCCGCACCAGTTTCAGGCCCTCGCGCAAAGTCACGAGATCGTACTCGTCCCGCAGCAGGTTCCATTGGATCCTGGGCGGTGCTTCAGGGTCCGCGGAGTGCAGTCCCACATTGCCCCGGCTTCTCGGATGCATTTGTGAAACCCGCATGGAGTAGCGTTCCGGTGCCGGCCGTTTGATGCCCGGAAACCATGGATCGGCTTCCTGCCAGATGGGTACGGCGATGATCTCTACATCCGGCCGCTCGCTCTCGGGATGAACCCGAAGGAAACCCACCGAAGAGGTTGGGAAGTTACCGACCTGGCCGGAGCCGTTCGCCAGCCATCTGACGACGGAACCGGCCAACCGGTCGAGGCGCAGGTGCCGGTTCATGGACAAGGGCCGGGACAGCCGGAAATCCAGGAAAGCATTGGCATGTTCCTGTAGGCCCCGCCCAACGGCCGGCCGGTCGGCAACACAAGCGATTCCATGTTTGTCCAGCTCCGCCGCGGGACCGATGCCCGACAGCATCAGAAGCTGCGGCGACATATATGTGCCGCCGGCCAACACGACTTCCCGGGCGGCCTCCACATCCACGATCCTGCCGTTCCGCCCATAGCGGACGCCGACGGCTCGCCCGTTCTCGATGAGCACGCCGTGCGCCCGCGCCCAGGTTTCGATTGTCAGATTCCTGCGCCGTAAGGCCGGGCGAAGGAACATCCGCGCGGTCGAAGACCGCTTGCCGCCGGCGATCGTCATATCCGGCACCATAATCCCCTCGGGCTCGGCACCGTTGAAATCCTCGGTCAGCGGAACGCCCGCCGCCGCCGCCGAGCGGCTGAGCAGATCATGCATTGGATTGGTCACGCCGGTCCGGGACACGCGAAGGGGTCCGTCACCGCCGTGAAACTCGCTCTTACCCTGCCAATGGCATTCGGATTTCTTGAAATAGGGCAGGACGTCTTCGTAGCCCCAGCCCACGAGTCCCGACTGACGCCATTGGTCATAATCGCCGGGATGACCGCGAGCATAGATCATCGCATTCACCGAAGATGTGCCGCCGAGCACCCGGCCCCGGGGCGGCTCGAACACCCGGTTGTCGCAATAGGGTTCGGGTTCGGTGCGGATATTCCAGAGCAGGTTCGGATTGCGCGAGACGAACCGCATTGCCAGTGGCGCCGGAATGAACGGATGACGATCGGGGCCGCCCGCCTCCAGCAGCAGGACACGGGTTTTAGGGTCTTCGCTTAGCCGGTTTGCGAGAACGCAGCCCGCCGAACCAGCCCCGACAATGATGTAATCGTAATCAGACACCGCGTCCGGCCGCCGTGCCCCCCACCTCTTCGGCCACCTCGACGCAATGGCGGAGCCTGGCCCATTGCCGATCCTCGCTCGGGAGATTGCCGCCGGTAAGCATGGTGAGATCCCTGTTCGAATCGTCTTTGCAACCGCAATGCTAGCACACCGATTGTCGAGAAAAACCGAGATCATTTGGCCTGCGGTGATGTCCAAGTACCGATACACAAAAACCGTTCTGCGATATCAAGCGTTTTTCCGTACGTTACGACGCTCGGCCTCGGCCCGCGACGCCGGTTAATAAAGTAGGGCGCGGTAGCTACCTTTGGCGCATGAGATCGGTGGGCATCAAGGCGCTGAACAACCGGTTGAGCGAGTATGTCCGGCTCGCCGCGTCGGGCGAGACAATCCTGGTGACGGACCGCGATCGGGTCGTGGCGGAGCTCGGCCCGCTCGGGGAGAGCCGGAGCCCGGTGCTCGCCGATGCCTTCCTTGCCGATGCGGTGCGGTCCGGCGTGCTCGCGCCGCCGGCGCTGGCGGGCTCGGGACCGCCGCCCAGGCCCGCCCCGGTTGCCACTCTGGACGAGGTTCTGGCCGAACTCGACGAGAGCCGGCGCGACCGGTGATTTATCTCGACACGTCCGTTGCGCCGGCCTGGCTGCTGACCGAGGACCGCCGGCCCCCTGTTTCCCTTTGGGACGGAACGCTGGTGTCCAGCCCCCTCACCCGGCGCCGCGACACTCCCATGGCGGCGGGATCGGGGCCGGACCCTAAACCTCGAGGAGCGCGATCCCCTGTTCGGCGCCGAAATGATGCTCGACGCAGTTGTCGCCGTCGCCGCCCCGGTCGACGACCAGAAAATCGTGGCCGTCGCGGAGCACCAGCAGCGGGTGGTGCCAGACGCCCCGGTGATAGTTCACCCCCTGGTCGCCCGCCGCGCGGAACGCGCGGAGGTCTCCGGGCCCGACGGCGCCCCCGCGCGGCGCCACCACCACCAGATAGGCGTGGTTCTGCAGGGGATAGAACGCCTGGGTTCCCAGCGGATGGTGTTCCATCATCCTGACTTCGATGGGCGCCGGGCGGGCCAGCCCGCGAAAAATGCTGATCAGCGGCACGCCCGCCTTCGAGGCGACGTCGACCTCCGCCAGATCGTGGTAGCGGGTGGTGGTGCCCTCGTTGATGGGATAGCTGTCGGCGCCCTCGATCTCGATGACGTCGCCGAATTCCCGGAACGCTTCGCGGGTCAACGGCTCGATGGCCAATGTGAGGGGCGCGGGCATGGGGGTCAGTCCCCGGCCGGCTTTCCGAAGGCCCGGAACCGGCTGACCCCGCCATCGGGATAGATGCTCAGCCGGAGATGGGTCACGGGTCCGATGTCGCGCACCTGATCGCCCTCGAAGGTATGGATTTTGTCCATCTCCAGCTTCTCTTCCGGCATCACGCAGCGCCACTCGGCGCCGTCCCCGAGGAGCCCGCTTTCGTCCCCGCCGCCCTCCAGCGATATGCCCTCGACCGAGGCCCGGTCCGGGTAGTTGCCCTTGAAGTGCGCGGTATCGATTTCCAACCGTTCGACGGTTCCGGCCGCCCCCAGGGCGACGACGATCCAGTCGTTGCCGGGCTCGCGGCGTCGGCGGGTTTCCCAGCCGTCGCCCATGTCGAGCCCGCGGCCCGGAGCCAGGATGACCCACGGATTGCCGTAATGGGCGTCGTTGTAGCCGACGATGCGCCCGCCGTTGCCGACCGCCGACAACTCATGCACGCCCTCCAGGCCGTGGCGCTCCCAGGCCGGCAGCGGGTGACCGTACACCCTGAGCCGGGCGACGCCGCCGTCGGGATAGATATGCAGCCGCACATGATTGAACCGGCCGGGACAATCGGCCTCGATGTAGTTGTGGGAATCCGCATTCACCGCGGTCTTGGGAACCAGCTCGGTCCATTGGATATCGTCGCCGGCCTGATTTTCGGCAAGCGCCCCCTCGATGGAGACGTGGGGCGGGTGGTTGCCGGTGAAATGCCGGGTGTCCACGTCGAAGCCTTGGATGGCGCAGAGCGCGTCCAGCCGGATGATACAGTAGTCGTGGCCGCCGTCCCGCCGCCGCCTGGATTCCCAGCCGTCCATCCACTTGCCGTGGGTGTCGTACTTGTCCGGGATGAACACCGGCTCGGCATCCTGGATAATCCGTTCCTTGGCGCCGAAAAACTCATCGGTCGCATGGATCACCTCGGCCCCCAGCCGGGGTGAGGCCAGGTTGACCGAAGCGGCGGTAAATTCGGGCGGCGGGCTGTCGGGCATGTCCGGAAGCTCCTCTATTCGATGTCGCAGAGCCGCAACAGGGCGATCCGATGCACCTGTTCGAGCGCCTCGGCGAACTCGGTTTCGGGATCATTGTTCACCCGTTTCCGGAAAATCTCCAGGATTTCGGTCCGGTGAAAGCCGCGAACGGCGAGAATGAACGGAAATCCGAACTTGTCCTTATACGCCTCGTTGAGCGACCGGAACGCCTCGAACTCCTCAGGGGTGCAATTGCCGAGATCGGCGCCGGCCTGTTCGGCGTTTGAGGCGGCGGTGAGTCCGCCGGCGATGGCCAGCTTGCCCGCAAGGTCGGGATGCGCCCGGAGCAGCGCCAGCTGTTTCTCCTCGCCCGCCCGGTCCACCACTGTCCGGAACGCCCGGTGAATGCCTTCGGCGGTGTCCCGGGCCGTGTCCATTTCGGGGCTTGTCCCAGGATCAGGGCCGGAACCGGGGCCGAGTTCCCAGGCCGTTTCGGCGATCCACGGCGAATGCTCGTAGACGCCGCCGAAGACCCGCACGAACTCGTCCCTGGCCATCCGGCTCGGCCGGTTGACGCCGAAGGCGCGGGTTTCCATCACCCGCCCTCGAACGGGAAGCGCTCGCGCCAGTGCCGGGCAACGTCGATCCGCCGGCAAAACCACACGTCGTCATGGGACAGCGCGTAATCCAGGAAGCGCTTGAGCGACGCCAGGCGGCCGGGCCGCCCGACAATCCGGCAATGCAGCCCGACCGACAGCATGCGGGGCGTCTCGGCGCCTTCGTCGTAGAGCGTATCGAAGCTGTCCTTGAGGTAGTTGAAGAACTGATCGCCGGCATTGAAGCCCTGGAAGCTGCCGAAGCGCATGTCGTTGGCGTCCAGGGTATAGGGGACCACGAGGTGGGGTTTGTCCTCGACCACGGTCCAGAACGGAAGTTCGTCGCTGTAATCGTCGGCGTCGTAGAGGAACCCGCCCTCCTCCGCCACCAGCCGCCGGGTGTTCGGGCTGGTGCGCCCGGTGTACCAGCCGAGGGGCCGCTCCCCGGCGACGGCCGTATGGATTTCGATCGCCTTTTGCATGTGTTCCCGTTCCACGTCTTCGGGAACGTACTGGTAATCGATCCAGCGATAGCCATGGGAACACATTTCGTAGCCCGCCTCGAGGGCGCGCTCGGTGACCAGCGGATTGCGCTCCATGGCCATGGCGACGGCGAACAGGGTGAGCGGAATGTCCCGTTCCCGGAACAGCCTGAAAATCCGCCACACGCCGATGCGGCTGCCGTACTCGTAGAGGGATTCCATGCTCATGTGGCGGACGCCCTCGCGGGCGTCGGTGCCGATCATTTCGGAGAGGAAGGCCTCCGACGCCTTGTCGCCGTGAAGGATGGAGTTCTCGCCGCCCTCTTCGTAGTTGAGCACGAACTGAACGGCGATCCTGGCGCCGCCCGGCCATCCGGGGTTCGGCGGCGCAGGGCCGTAGCCGATCAGATCGCGGGGATAATCGTCGTCGTGCATGAACTCGTCCCGGGCGGCAAAGGCTCTCGGATAGGGAATTATTGTCATCCGGCCCGGCCGAACACAATAAAGATGACACAACAATGATTATGCGTTGCAAGGGCGGGAAGGCTGGGCCTACCATCGTCTCATCGATCGGCGTCGGCCGTCCCGGCAAAATTCATCTGGAAAATCCCCATGGGATACCTGACCACCCACGTTCTCGACACCGCTCATGGCTGCCCGGCCGCCGGCATGCGGATCGACCTGTTCCGGCTCGACGGCGAGGCCCGTTCGCTGGTGACGTCGGTGACGACCAATGCCGATGGCCGGTGCGACGGTCCGTTGGCCGAGGGCGAGGCGTTCGGCGCCGGCGCCTACGAGATCGTATTTCACGCCGGAGCGTACTTCGGGGGCCGCGGCGCCGATCTGCCGGACCCGCCGTTCATCGATGTGGTGCCGATCCGTTTCGGCATCGCGTCGCCGGACGAGCACTACCACGTGCCCCTGTTGGTTTCGCCCTATGCCTACTCCACCTACCGCGGGAGTTGAGACGGTGAACAATCCGGTCATCGAAGCGACAAGAACAAACGACGGACCATGGACCTAGCGCTCGCCGATTGGCTCAATCTGGTTTTCCGCTGGCTGCATCTGGTCGCCGGCATCGCCTGGATCGGCACCTCGTTCTATTTCATCTTCCTGGATCTCAGTTTGCGCAAGCGCCGCGCCCTGCCGCCGGGGGTCGGCGGGGAATCGTGGAACGTCCATGGCGGCGGTTTCTACCTGATGCAGAAGTACACCGTCGCGCCGGCGGAAATGCCCGAAGAGCTTCACTGGTTCAAATGGGAGGCCTATACCACCTTCCTGTCGGGCTTCGCGCTGATGGCGGTGATCTACTACTGGGGCGCCGATGCGTTCCTTATCGATCCCGACGTGGCGGACCTGTCCCGGGCCGAGGCCATCATGATCAGCATCGGCTTCCTCGGGGGCGGGTGGATCATCTACAGCCTGCTTTGCTACACGCCGTTCCTCGCCCGGCGGCCGGTCCTGCTGTCGGCGGCGGTGTTCGCCTTCATCCTGGTCTTCACCGTCGCGCTGACCGGTCTGTTCAGCCCCCGCGCCGCCTTCGTCCATGTGGGGGCGATCATCGGCACCATCATGGTGGCCAACGTCTATTTCATCATCATTCCCAATCAGCGGGTGGTGGTCGCCGACCTGATCGCCGGGCGGACGCCGGAAGCCTGGCTCGGCGACGAGGCCAAGCAGCGCTCGACCCACAACAACTACCTGACGCTGCCGGTGCTCGTGATGATGCTGATCGCGCATTACCCGATGCTCTACAGCACCGCCCACCCGTGGCTGGTGGTGGCGCTGGTCATCATTATCGGCGGCGTCATCCGGGATTTCTTCAACCGCATGCATGCCGGCCAGAGCGGCCGCGCCCTGCAGTGGCAGTGGCCGGCGAGCGCCGTGTTCATGCTGATCCTCATCGGCTTCGTGAGCTATCGTCCCGATGCGTCGATCGCCGACGGCGACGTGCCGGACGAGGGCGAGGTCTTCGCCATCGTGCAAACCCACTGCGTCGCCTGCCATGCGGTAAGGAACACCCACCCCGATTTCAAGCAGGCGCAGAAAGGCGTGATGCTCGACACCTTGGCCGACATCCGCAAACACGGCGACGGCATCCTCAAGCAAAGCGTCATGTCGCGGGCGATGCCGCTCGGCAATCAAACCAGGATGTCCGCCGAGGAACGGGAATTGCTGGGCCTTTGGATCCGCGCCGGCATGCCGTCGTCCGGGCCGGCGGGAAATTGACGGCCCAATCGCCGGAGGGGCGATTTTTCCGAATCCGCAACCGGCGAAATCTTACTTGAACAGAGTTGCAGATGGTCCGACTATCACTATCCCACGATAGAAACTCAACGGAGGTGTAGTCATGATCACTCGATTAACCGCGACAGCCGTTCTGGCGGCGGGTCTGGCCGCCGGCCTGGCGGCCGGAATCCCGACAAGCGCCCCGGCTCAAGGTGCAAAGGTCGCGTTCGCGCTCGACTGGAAATTCGAAGGGCCCAGCGCCGCCTATTTCGCCGCCATCGACAACGGCCATTTCAAGGCCGAAGGTCTCGACGTGGAGATTTCCGCCGGCAAGGGCTCTCTCGACGCCATTCCGAAAGTGGCGACCGGCAAGTTTCCGGTCGGTTTCGCCGACATCAACAGCCTGATCAAGTTCCTGGACAAGAACCCGGGCGCGCCGGTCACGGCGGTGATGATGATCTACGACAAGCCGCCCTTCGCGGTCGTCGGCCGGGCCTCCCAAGGGGTGAGCGCCCCGAAGGATCTGGAAGGCAGGGTGTTGGGCGCACCGCCGCCCGATGGCGCCTGGGCGCAGTTCCCGGCATTCGCCACCGCCAACGGCATCGACGTCAAGAAGGTCAAGGTTCAGCCCGTCGGCTTCCCGACCCGCGAGCCGATGCTCAAGGAAGGCAAGGTGGACGCCATCACCGGCTACTCGTTCTCCAGCTTCCTCAACCTTGTGCGCCTCGGCGTGCCGGAGAAGGATATCAAGGTCCTGTTGATGGCGGATTACGGTCTCGCGCTGTACGGCAACGCGATCATCGTCAACACCAACTACGCCAAGGCCAACGCCGGCAAGGTGACCGGATTCATCCGCGCCGTCGCCAAGGGCTGGAAAGATGTCATCGCCGATCCGGCAAAGGGCGCCGCCATGGTCGCCAAGCGCAATCCGGCGTCCGACGTGGCGCTCGAGACCCGGCGCTTGAAGCTGTCCATCGATGCCAACGTGGTCACCGATTACACCAAGGCCAAAGGCATCGGCGGGATCGACGCGGCACGGATGAAAAAAGCCATGATGCAACTGGCGCAGAACTACAAGTTCACCAATAAGCCGGATGTCTCGAAGATCTTCACCAGTGCCTACCTGCCCAAGGATGGCAGCTTGATGCTGAAGTAACCCGCTTCGGCTACCTCATGACGCGGAGGGGCAGGCAAATCCCGCCTGCCCCTCGGTCGTCCAACAACTTCGAGCACCGGCCGCCATGTCCTCACCACCCTCAGACGCGCTCATCCGGATATCCAACGTCAAACACGCCTATCGGACGGACGCGGGCCCGTTGCCGGTGCTGGACGGCTTCAACGTCGAGGTGCCCCAGGGCGCCTTTACGGCCGTCGTCGGTCCCTCCGGGTGCGGCAAATCCACCCTGACCCGGTTGATTGCCGGCCTGTTGTTTCCCGACGAGGGCGACGTGATCCTTCACGGCGAAAAGGTCACCTCGCCGCGCAATACCGTCGGCATGGCGTTCCAGAATCCGGTGCTGCTGGAATGGCGCACCATCCTGGACAACGTCTGCCTGCCCCTGGAAATCGTGCCCAACGATCTGAGCCGCAAGCAGAAGAACGACCGGGGCTACGAGTTGCTGGCCATGGTCGGTCTGCAGGGATTCGAGGACAAGAAGCCCTCGGAACTCTCCGGCGGCATGCGTCAGCGGGCCTCCCTTTGCCGCGCCCTGGCGCACCGTCCGGACGTCCTCATCCTCGATGAGCCGTTCGGCGCCCTGGATGCCTTCACCCGCGAAGATTTGTGGCAGATCATGCACGAGCTCAGGCACAACGAAGCGTTCACCTGCCTCCTCATCACCCACGATCTCAGGGAATCGGTGTTTCTCGCCGACCAGGTGGTCGTGATGTCCGGACGCCCGGCCAAGACCCAGTATGTCCTGGATGTGCCCTTCGGCCGGGACCGGGTCCTGGACGATCTCTATACCCCCGAAGCCACGCAGATGCTGCTCGACCTCCGGCATCAGATCCAGGTCGCGCAGGGACGCCCGCTCGAGGAACTCGAGCACGAGACGGGGACCGGGGAATCAGAGGTCCGGGAGCCGGGGTCATGAGTTCCAAACAGCGGTTCGCCACCCCGATCATCGCCCTGGTGATCTTCGCCTTGTTGTGGGAGTTCGTCGTCTGGATCAACGGCTGGCCGAACTATGTGATGGCCTCGCCGTCGGACCTCGGCCCGGCGTTCTACAAGTTCCGCTGGCTGTTTTTGGAATTCGGCTGGGACACCCTGTGGCGGACGGTCGCGGGGCTGATGCTGGCCATCGCCTTCGGCGTGGTCGTCGGCATGATCATGGGGTTCTCCCGGACCATGCGGGAAGCGCTCTATCCGCTGCTGGTCGGCTTCAACGCCATCCCCAAGGCGACGGTGGTGCCGGTCGTGGCGCTGCTGCTCGTCGGCCAGCACAATCTCAATACCGTCCTGCTGGCCTTCATGATCTCGTTCTTCCCGATCACCGTGTCGATTTCCATCGGCCTGTCGACGCTGGAGCCCGAATACAGGGATATCCTGCTGTCCCTGGGCGCCAGCCGATTGACGATCTTCCGCAAGATCGCCCTGCCGAAGACGCTGCCGGAGTTTTTCGGCGCATTGAAGGTGGCGGTCACGCTGGCCTTCATCGGCACCAACCTGATGGAGATCGTCGAACCCCACGGCCGCGGCCTCGGCCACCTGTTCGACAGCGGCAAGATCAGCGCCGACTACCCCCTGATGTTCGCCGTGCTTATCGCCCTCGCGGTCATGGGGATCGGCCTCTACTACGTGGTGGTCATCCTGGAAAAGATCTTCGCCGGCTGGGCCGAACGGCAGGAGAGCTAATCAATTCCCGACAGCACGCCGTGAGGCGGCACTGACCGACATGACGGCAAAACGCCCGCCAATCGGACCTTCGTACCGACCCCGGCATCCGGCTCGCCACGCTCGAAGCCGTTGGAATATTCTAAGCGGTAACACCAATTTTCTTGGCAAAATCACTTTTCCAGCTGTCGAGCGACCTGAATCCGAAGGCGTTCCAGGGTCCGCTATCGATAAATTGGCGACGTTGCAAACCGGCGGAAATGGCGGTTTGTGGGTGGGGATTAATGCATGCCTCAATAGGGAAGCCCGACATAACTTTGTGCAAGCGCCGTCTGCCGGGCCTGGGATTGGGACAGAAGCCTGAGTTCAGCGATCTGGGCCCGGCGATCGAACGGACTGTGAGTGGGATCGGTGTGGAGTATCTGCGTCATCCAGCCGGAAAACCATTCTGTTTTCCACACTCTGTCCAGTGCGGTCGGGCCATAGGCCTCCAGCAGATCGGAACGGCCGCTTTTGTAGTATTCGACAAAGGCCCGTGACAGGTAGTACACGTCCGAGCCCGCGAGGTTGAGCCCCTTCGCGCCGGTGGGCGGCACGATGTGGGCCGAGTCACCCGCCAGATAGAGACGCTCGAACCTCATCGGCTCGGCGACGAAACTTCTCATCGGGACGATGTTTCTGTCGAGACAGGGACCGGTATCCAGTGTTTCCGCCAAATCCGGCGGCAGGCGTTCTGAAATCGTCTGCCAGATTCGATCCTCCGACCAGTCATCCTCACGATCTTCGGTCCCACACTGTATGCCGTAGCGGCTGAGGGTTGGTGACCGCATGCTGCAAAGAACGAAGCCCTTTGGATGATGCACGTATACCAGTTCCTCATCCACCGGCCGGGACTCGCAGAGAAGAGCAATCCAATGATAGGGATATTTTCGGTCATGGCTTTTCAATAGGTCCCCTGGAAGGGTCGGGCGACTGACCCCGTGGAATCCGTCACAGCCGGCAACAAAATCACAGCGAATTTCATGCTCTTCACCGTCCTTGCGGTATCTAATCGCGGGCCGCCGGGTGTCCAGGTCTTCGATGCGGGTATTTTCGACCTCATATACGAGTTGTCCGCCGAGCAGAGCCCGTGCGGCCATGAGATCCTCGGTAATATTCGTCTGGCCGTAGATCGTGATGTATTCGCCCCCGGTCAGTTCCTCCAGATCGACGCGGAAGCGCGTGCCATCGAAGCTGATCTCGAACCCTTTATGGGGGTAGCCCTCCCGATCGAGCCGGTCTCCGACGCCGGCCTCGCGGAGGAAGCGCACCATCCCAGGCTCGAGGGCGCCCGCCCGAACCCGGCTCAGTACATATTCAGGGCTGCGCCGTTCGACGACGATCGATTCGATACCCTGCAGTTGCAGGACCTGGGACAAAAGCAGCCCCGCGGGCCCAGCGCCGACGATGCCGACCTGCGTGTGCTCGGTCATTGCTTTCTCCCGTCCTTGGACGTCGGGTGTATTCCCGCCACGACGGGACAAGACAGTTGACCGACTTTGTGCCGATCGGCTCGGCGGGCTGGGGTCAATTCTCTTCCAAAATCTTTCTGTATTCGGGCCACGCCTTTCGGCCATTTTCGATCATGGCCGATCTCAAATCATCCGGCAGGTAGCTGAACAAGGCGGGCTCAAAACTGGCTCGCGACTTAACTTGCCCGAACCATCGCGCGACGTTGGGCCGGTCGCTCCACATGGGGCTCATACTGAGCATCTCCAAACGGTTCAAATACGGGGTCAACGCACCGTCAGCCAGCGTGTATTCGTCCCCCGTCAGCCATTCGGAGCCATCCAGCGCCGTCTCCATTTCGCCCAGCAATTTGTCGAAGAAGCGGATGGCGATCCGCACATCCGGGGCATCAAATCCTTGATGGATCCAGCCGCGCTTGCGTTCGCGCCAAACCGGGTCGGGATCGCTGGCGATGTGCTGCTCCACCTCTTCGGGAGACCTGCTCATTATCGTATGGCGGTGGGTGGCAACGTAGGTGACGGGACGGGTCGAGGGATGAACCTCCTCGTCAACCAGTTTCGTCCACAGGCGCATTTCGGCCTGAACAAACGGATCGGGCGGCTTGAGCTTGGGGCCGGGAAAGACATCGTCGATATATTCGCAAATTACCGAGGATTCACGGACCACCCGGCCGTCGTGAACCAATGTGGGGACGACGGCCTTGGGATTGAGTTTCAGATAC
>CAZUGT010000122.1:0-12973 GCA_964620095.1 uncultured Rhodospirillaceae bacterium
GGCATACCGCTCGACCTGGCGTTCCGGCCCATCGTGGCGGGTGACGCTCAGCCGCCGGCGGCGGCCCAAAAGATAGGTCAGCGGTGCATCCCGGAAATCAACGATAACGTCCCAGTAACGCCCGACGCATTTTGCCCAAAGGCCCAGCCAATGAAGGGACAAGGGCTGCTTTTCCAATATGATGAGGCGTTCCAGGCCGGGTACGTGGTTGAACAACGGCGCGGCGGCCGTGCCGCAGGCGATGGTGACACAGGCCCCGGGGTGCGCTCGAATGAGATGGTCGAGGACGCCGGTGGACAGGACGGCGTCGCCGATGCGGGAAGCGGTGACAAACAGGATCTTTGTTCCGCCCGGTTCCGTCTGGGCGCCGCTCAAGACCACAATCCTTCGAATTCGATGGCCGCCGTCTCCCATTTGCGGTCCGCCTGCAATATCCGGGCGTCCCGATGCAGCCCATCATACATGCCGAAATCATCCGATAGCAGTTCGAGCGCAATATTCGCGGCCGCCTCCAAATCAGGCACCAGATAGCCGGTACGCCCATTGTGCACCCTTTCGGCCGCCGGAGACGCGGTATCCGGCTGTAGCACCACGGCCGGCAGACCGGCGGCCTGGCTCTCCGCAAGCGTCGAGCCGTACATTTCGCTCGGAATCGCCGGATAAAGGTGCACGCGCGCGGCGGCATATGCCGCGGCCATGTCCGCATCGGAACCGGGCGCCTTGATCTCGACCCCATCGTCCTCTGCTTCCCGGACTTCTTCGAAGATGTCGGCGATCCGGTCGAGGGGCTTGGAGCCCGACGCCGCTTTTGCCAGCGATGCTGAGTAGATGTGGAGCTTGGCCGCCGGCCGTTGAGCGTAAATCCTCTCCCGCCAGAGCCGGACGAATTCCCTCATGCCGTGCAAGGGATGAGTGGTCATGATGGCGATGGGATCAGGATGCGCCTCCGGCGCCTCGGCGCGGATGTAGTCAAGACCAAGGCCCGGCGGGATGACCACCTGGATGAAATCCCGCCACGACCGCCACATTTGTTTCTGGGCTTCGCCCACGAAGGCCACGATCGGCTTGTACCGCTCCATCGTCGCCTGGTTTTCCGGCTGATTGAGCTGCTTCGGATTACCCCAATACCAAAGCACATTGGCCGGCGCCTCGGGCAATTCCTCGAACAGGCGCGGGTTCCGTTGCGCGATGATCACCTCCGCGGCAGGCGGACGCGGGGCGTCCCACGGAGCCCAGGTGACGCCGTCGATAACGCCCGCCTTGTCGCACCGATTGACGACGCTGACGGCGTGATCGCGGGCGGCGAGCGCGGCGGCCAGGCCCGCGACGGCCTTCTCGGCGCCGCCGAGGGCGCGAACCGACGGCGTGCGGCCATCGAAGGCAATCGTGTCGTCGATCATGGTGATCCGCATGGCTGGTTTATACGCGGAGCCCCGCGCCAAGAAAAGCGGGAAACCCTTGAATATTTTGGGGTTTTGCCGTTCTTGCCGAGCCCGGACCAGGGCCTATATGGTGTGACGGAATGACAGGATCGAGCGGATGAACTACGCCATTTTGCCCAACCGGGGGGTGATCCGTGTATCGGGCGCCGACGCCCGGGATTTCCTTCAAGGCCTGGTCTCCAACGATGTGGAGAAGGTATCGCCGGAACGAAGCATCTACGCCGCGTTCTTGACCCCCCAGGGCAAATATCTGTTCGACTTCTTCATTGTTCAGGCCGCCGACGGCCGGCTGTTGATCGATTGCGAGGCCGACCGGTTGGACGATTTCGTGCGCCGGCTGAACATGTACAGGCTGCGCGCGGCCGTGGACATCGAGGACGTCACCAGCTCCTTCGCCGTGGCCGCGGTTTTCGGCGGCGACGCGGCGGCCTCGCTCGGCTTCGAGGCGGAACCCGGCGCCGCGCGACCGTGCGCCGGCGGGATCGCCTATGTGGATCCCAGGCTGGCCGATGCCGGTCTCCGCGGCATTGCGCCGGCCGCAAATCTCGGTTCCGCGCTCGAGACAATGGGCTGTTCCGAAGAGGCCGCGGAGAGCTATGACGCGCACCGGCTGGCGCTGGGGCTTCCCGACGGCAGCCGGGATATGGAGGTGGACAAGGCGATTCTCCTGGAGAGCGGCTTCGAAGAGCTGCACGGGGTGGATTGGGAAAAGGGCTGCTTTATGGGACAGGAGCTCACCGCGCGGACCAAGTACCGCGGCCTGGTGAAGAAGCGCCTGCTGCCGGTCCAGATCGAAGGACCGCTTCCCTTGCCCGGAACCCGGATCACCGCCGGCGGCAAGGATGCGGGCGAGATGCGCTCGGGCCAAGGCAGCCGCGCCATCGCCTTGCTGAGACTGGAGGCGGTGAGCGGCGAGGCGCCGTTGATGGCGGGCGAGACGCGGATCATCCCCGATATCGCGCCCTGGGTGGCGCTGCCCGAGGCGGAATAGGTTTCGTTGCGGCGCGGACGGGGGCTGGCGTAGACTCCGTCCCATGTTTGGCCGCCGACGCCGCGCTCCGCTACCGGAAATTCTCGAACCCGTCTCCCGCAGCTTCGGGCGGACCATTCGGAAATACGGCGCCGTGAACAAAGGCGTCGGATGGTCGAGCGCCGAACGCCAGCAGCACCGTTTTCGGATATTCGCCGGATTGTTCGCCGATGAGCGTTCGGATCGTTTGGTTATCAACGATCTCGGCTGCGGCTATGGCGCCATGTTCGAGGCGTACGCCGATCTGCCGCAGCTCGAGCGGGGCCGGTACTTCGGTTACGACATCAGCCGGGAGATGCTGGCCCGGGCGAATTCGCGTATCCGGGACGAACGGGCCTCGTTCATCCTTTCCCATGAGGCGACCCGGGACGCCGACTACTCCTTCGTCTCGGGGAGCTACAACATCAAGATGCACGCCGGGGACGGCGAATGGCTGGAATTCGTGCTCGACAATCTGACCCAGCTTTGGTCCAGGACGCACACCGGCCTCGCCTTCAACATGATGAGCATTCGCGCGCCGGAGAAGCACCGGACCCTCTATTACGCCGATCCCCGGATATTTCTCGATTTCTGCCGGCGGGTCCTGTCGCCCGACAGCCGCCTGTTCGACGGCTATGACGACAGGGAGTGGACGATTTTCGTCAGACGGCAGGGCCTGGGCGGTAGCGCCTAGATCGGGTCATGTTTTGACGAAACCACGGCGCGGTTTCGTCAAACCATGATCGGCTCTAGGCGGCCAATGCAATGAGTCCGCCGGCGACCAGCAGCCCGATGGCCACGCGGCGAAACAGGGTCTGGAACCGGCTGTGGAAAAGCCGCCCGCCCCACCAGGCACCGAACATATAGACCGGCGTGAGCAATACCGTCCGCACAATGGTCTCGAGATGATAGCTGCCGGCGACGATCAGGCCGATCAGCGTGGTCGTGATCAGCAATGCCGTCATCAGGACGATGTTCGCCCGTTGGACGTTTGCCGGATCGGGAAAGGCCAGCATGTAAGCGGCCAGCGGAGGCCCGCCCATGCCGGTGGCGCCGGTGAGGTACCCGGCGAGCGCGCCCGCGACCGCGCCGGAAGCGGTATTTCTCGGCCCCTTGTAGGTCCAGCCGAAGCCGATGACCAAGGCGCCCAGCAGGACGAGGACTCCGATTCCCCGCCGGATGAGGTCCGGATCTATGGTCACCAGCGAATACACGCCGATCGGCGTGAAGACGATTGCCGCGGCTATCATCGGGATCAGGTGCGGCCACCGGGCGATCCTCATCGCAGGCACGGTGAGTTGTGCCGAGCCGATAACCCCGGCGAAGACCAGGATCGCCAGCGCTTCGACCGGGCCGAACAACACGGTGTAGAGCGGCATCGCGACCAGGGCCCCGCCGAACCCGGTAAAGCCATGGGCCATGCCGGCGGCGATGGCGACCAGTAAGGCGATAGCGAGATCGAGATCGAGCGTGGCAAGGATGGATTCGGTCACCGGTCCGGCCTTACAGGACGATTGCCGCGATACCGCTCGCGAACAGTACGGTCAGCGCGGCCCGCCGGAAGAATGCGTCCGATGCCACCCGAAATCCGGCGCTGCCGCTCCAGGTTCCGGCCACATAGGCGACGGCAAGGGTGAGGGCGGCCAGCGCAACCGTACCGTCATAGGCCCCGCCAACGAGAACGCCGAGCAGAGTCATGACGCCCACCGGTCCGACGACGACGACGATGTTTGCCCGCTGCATTGCGGGAGAGTCCGGCATGGCCATGACGTAGACCACGACGGGCGGACCGCCCACCCCGGAAAATCCGGTGATGCCGCCGCACAGCGATCCCGCGACAATTCCGGGCAGCCGTCCGCGGGGGCCCCTATAGGTCCAGCCCGTGGCCAGCATCACCGCCCCGGCCAGGACAAAGAGGCCGATGGTCCGGCGGACGATATCCGGCTCCATGACGAACAGCAGCAGCGTGCCCAGCGGTGTCGCCACCACCGCCGATATGAGGATCGGCCAAAGCGTCGGCCAATCGGCCTCGCGGGAGGCGCGGGGCAGCATCTGTAACGTGCCGAGGACCCAGGCGGGCGCCGAAAGCGCCAGGGCCTCCACCGGACCGAACAACAGGGCCATTAGGGGCATCGTAACGAGCGCGCCGCCGAAGCCGGTCAGCCCGTGAACCATGCCGCCCAGCAGCATGATGCCGAGCGCCATCGCATAGTCCACCGTCGTGCCGAACGCGAAAAGCTCGGGCAAGTCTCAGCTTTCACCCAGCGCCGGCCAAACGCCGCCCAGCAGCCGGACGGCATTGCCATGCAGGATAGCCTGCTTCTCGGGCGCGCTCAGCCGGGTCGCTTCGATGCCTGAAATGGTCCGGTCGGTGCGAAAGATCGGGCAGTCGGTGCCCAGCAGAATATGCTCCGCGCCGATGAATTTCGCGGCAAATTCGATGGTTTCCGGCCCGAACGAGGAGCAATCGACCGCAACCTTCTTCATCATCGAAGACGGCATGGGCGCGTCCGGATCGCGGGTTATGACGATATGGTCGAGACGCTCGACGACAGCCGGCAGGGTGCCGGCCAGATTGGCGACATGGACGGTCAAATTCCCGTAGCCGTCCAGGAAATCGGTCATCAACAGCGTCACCATGGCCTGGCCGACCTTGTTTTGAACCTCGAGCGAACTTCGGTGCACCCCGTTATCCGAAAACGGCGCCGGCGCGCCGGTTTTCAAATCCGGGCGCTGGTCGGGCCGGGGACCCGGATGCAGAAACAAATGGCCGCCCAGGGTCTCGGCGAGATCGAACAGCGGACGCAGCCGTTCCGCCTGTTCCAGGCTGTCGAAGAAGTTCATCGGCAGAACGGCCCCCGCCAGACCCAGTTCGCGGCCCCGGCGGTACTCGGCCAGCGCCGTATCCATGTCGTCAAACGGCAGCGCGGCGAGGCACCCGAACCGCTCCGGATGTGACCGGTGAAGCGCCGCCGCTTCATCGTTGAAGGTCTCGCAGATGGGCTGCGCTTCTTCCGCGGGCAGGCTGTCGGCGCCGAACAGGCCGGCCAGCGACAGCAATTGAGCGTCCACGCCCACCTGATCCATGAAGGCCAGCCGCGCGTCCATGTCGACGTAATCCGCGGTGAAGGCGAGGACGTTGACCGGCAGGTGCAGCCGCTCGCCGCCGCCGGGCATCCGTTCGATCCACGGCGCCTTGGTTCGGTCGCGGAACATGTCGGCGACCGGTTCCGGGAAGTAATGGGTGTGAACGTCGATGGTCATGAAATGCTCCTTGGCCGCGCGCGCCAATAGAGGTTCTCGCGCATTCCCTTCCGGCAGTCGGCTTCCTGCGGATCGCCGTTCCCGCCTTGGCCCATGTGATGGGCCAGCATCCGACCGGCGGGTTTGACGTCATCAGGCATGGGATGGGTCCTCCGTTGCGCGCTCGCGGAATTGAGACACTAGGCGTCGACCAGCGCCTCGACGCCGAGCGCCGCCTGCGCCGCCGCCAACCGGGCGATGGGCACCCGATAGGGCGAGCACGATACGTATTCGAGCCCGACCTCGTGGCAAAACGCGACCGACGCCGGATCGCCGCCATGCTCGCCGCAGATGCCGAGCTTGATATCGCTCCGGGTGCTGCGCCCTTTTTCGGTGGCGATCTTCACCAATTCACCGACGCCCGCCGGGTCGATGCTGACAAAGGGGTCGGTCTCGTAGATGCCCTTCGACCGGTAGGTGTCGAGGAACGATCCGGAATCATCCCGGCTGAGCCCGTAGGTGGTCTGGGTCAGGTCGTTGGTGCCGAACGAGAAGAACTCCGCGGTCTCGGCGATGGCATCCGCCGTCAGTGCGGCGCGCGGCAATTCGATCATGGTCCCGGTCATGTATTCCACGCCGGCACCGCCAGCTTCCTTCACCTCGGCCGCCACCCGGTCGACCACATCCTTGAGGATATCGAGTTCCGCCTTGGCGCCGACCAGCGGGATCATCACTTCGGGCGTGACCGCTTCGCCGGTGGATTTCTGAACCTCGGAAGCCGCCTCGAATATGGCGCGGCACTGCATCTCGTAGATTTCCGGATACATGATGCCGAGCCGGCAGCCGCGCAGGCCCAGCATGGGGTTGGCCTCGTGCAGTGACGCGGCGCGGGCCTTTACCTCGCGGATTTCGGCACCCGCCGCGTCCGCGACCTCGGCCATCTCCTCGTCCGTGTTGGGCAGGAACTCGTGCAGCGGCGGGTCCAGCAGCCGGACCGTTACGGGCAGGCCCTTCATGATGGTGAACAGCTCGATGAAATCGTCCCGCTGGTAGGGCAGCAGCTTGGCGAGCGCGGCGCGGCGGCCATCCTCGTCGGCGGCCAGAATCATCTCCCGCATATTCACGATCCGCGCCGGGTCGAAGAACATGTGCTCGGTGCGGCAAAGGCCGATGCCTTCGGCGCCGAACTTGCGCGCCGTCGCGGCATCCTCGGGCGTTTCGGCATTGGTCCGGACGCGAAGCTCGCGCACCTCGTCGACCCAGGACATGAGCGTGCCGAAGTCGCCGGTCAGTTCCGGCTGGATGCTCTTCACCTCGCCCAGCATCACTTCGCCGCGTCCGCCGTCGATGGTGATCACGTCCCCCTCGCCCACCGTCTGGCCCATGGCGCTCAGGGTCCTGGCGTTGTAGTCGACCCGTATCTCGCCGGCGCCAGCGACGCACGGACGGCCCATGCCCCGCGCGACGACAGCGGCGTGAGAGGTCATGCCGCCGCGGGTGGTGAGAATGCCCTCGGCGGCATGCATCCCGCCGATATCCTCGGGGCTGGTTTCGATCCGCACCAGGATGACCTTGTCGCCCTGGGCCGCGAGGGCCTCGGCCTCGGCGGCGGAAAACACCACCTTGCCGCAGGCGGCGCCCGGCGATGCCGGCAGTCCGCGCGCCAGCACGTTCCGGATGGCCGCCGGGTCCAGCGTCGGGTGCAGGAGTTGGTCAAGCTGTCCGGGATCGATACGGCGGATGGCTTCGTTACGGGAAATGAGCCCCGCGTCCGCCATGTCGATGGCGATCTTCAGGGCGGCCTTGGCGGTCCGCTTGCCGGTCCGGGTCTGAAGCATCCACAGCTTGCCCTCCTGGACCGTGAATTCCATGTCCTGCATGTCCTTGTAGTGGGCTTCGAGCTTCTGGCGGACCGTATCCAATTCGCCGAACAGCCCGGGCATGCTCTCTTCCATGGAGGGCAGATCGCCGCCGTTGGTCTCGCGCTCGGCCACGGTCAGAGGCTGCGGCGTCCGGATGCCGGCGACCACGTCCTCGCCCTGGGCGTTGATCAAATATTCGCCGTAGAATGCGTTCTCGCCGGTGGACGGGTTGCGGGTGAAACAGACGCCGGTCGCCGACGTGTCGCCCATATTGCCGAAGACCATGGACTGGATATTGACCGCCGTGCCCCAAGCTTCGGGGATATCGTGGAGCCGCCGGTAGGTGATCGCCCGGTCGTTCATCCAGCTGCCGAACACCGCGCCGATGGCGCCCCAAAGCTGGTCCTTGGGGTCCTGGGGGAACGGCGCGCCCAGTTCCTCTTCCACCTTGGCCGCGAAGCCGCGGGCGACGGTCTTCCAGTCTCCGGCATCGAGATCGGTATCGAGGCTGACGCCCTTGGCGTCCTTGTGGTCGGCCAGGATGTCCTCGAAGTGGTGATGCTCCACGCCCAGCACCACGTCCCCGTACATCTGGATGAAGCGCCGGTAACTGTCCCAGGCAAACCGCTCATCGCCCGAGGACTTGGCGAGCCCGCCGACGGTCTCGTCGTTGAGCCCCAGATTGAGAACCGTGTCCATCATGCCCGGCATGGAAGCCCGGGCACCGGAGCGGACGGAAACCAGCAGCGGGTCGTCCGGATCGCCGAACGTCCTGCCGATGGTCTGCTCGACCGCCGCCAAAGCCGCTTCGACCTCGGCCCGCAAACCATCCGGGTAGCTGCCGCCGGCCCGGGTGTAGGCGTTGCAGACTTCGGTGGTGAGCGTGAATCCGGGTGGAACCGGCAGGCCCAACGAGGCCATCTCGGCGAGGTTCGCCCCCTTGCCGCCCAGCAGGTTGCGCATCTCGGCGCTGCCCTCGGCAGTGCCGCCGCCAAAAGCGTAGACAAATTTGGCTGTCAACGCTCGCCCCCTTCGATTTGCGAAAAATCAGCTACGCGGTTCATGGTCGCCCGTATCCGGGACAGAAGCCGCAGCCGGTTTACACGAAGCGCCGGGTCATCGCAATTTACCGTCACATGGTCGAAAAAGTCGTCGACCGGCCGGCGCAGCCGGGAGAATTCATTCATTGCCTGATCGAACCGCTCGTCCGCGAGATTCGGGGCGATTTGCGCCTCCGCCGCCGCGAGTTTATCGAACAAACTGGTCTCCTGGGATTCGGTGAAAAGGCCGGTATCCGGGGCGCCGTCGAAGGACGCGCCGTCATTTTTCTCTTCGATTCGGAGAATGTTGGCGGCCCGCCTGTAGGCCGTCAGCAAATTTGCCCCGTCGTCGGTCTCGAGGAAACCGCCGAGCGCGGAGACCCGGGCGATGAGCCGCACCAGATCGTCCTCGCCACCCAGAGCGAAAACCGCCGAGATGAGATCGTGACGGGTGCCCTGTTCGCGGAGATGAACCTTCAGCCGGTCGGCGAAGAAATCCAGCAGATCATCGACGATGGACTCCGGCACCGCCGCGGCATGGGCATAAGTGTTCATGGATGCGCGGATCGCCTCACCCAGCGGCAGCCTGAGGCCGTTTTCCAGCACCAGCCGGATGACGCCGAGGGCGGCCCGGCGGAGGGCATAGGGGTCCCTGGAGCCGGTGGGCTTCTCGTCGATGGCCCAGAATCCGACCAATGTATCCAGCTTGTCGGCCAAGGCGACGGCGACGCTGACCGGCGCGGTCGGGCAATTGTCCGACGGGCCCAGCGGCGAATAATGATCCCGGATGGCGTCCGCCACGGCCGGGTCCTCACCATCGCCCAGCGCATAATAGCGGCCCATGATGCCCTGGAGCTCGGGGAACTCGTAAACCATGCCGGTGGTCAGATCGGCCTTGGCGAGGCGGGCGGCGGAGCGCACCTTGTCCTTGCCGGCGCCCGGTACATGGCCGGCGATCTCGGCGGCCAGGGCCTGCACCCGGTCGATCTTGTCATCAAGGGAGCCGAGCCTGGCGTGGAAGGTGACATCCCCGAGGGCGGGCGCCCTCGAGGCAAGGGATGCCTTGCGGTCCTGATCCCAATAGAACTTGGCGTCGGCCAGCCGGGCGCGGAGCACCCGCTCGTTGCCGGCGATAACCGCCTTGCCCTCGTCCGAGGTTTCCGTATTGGCGACGACGATGAAATTCGGCGCCAAGGCCCCGGACTTGGTTTCAAGGGCGAAATACTTCTGGTGCGCCCGCATGGAGGTGGTCAGAACTTCGGGCGGCAGGTCCATGAATTCGCCGTCGATCCCGCCCATGTAGGTGACGGGCCATTCGACCAGCCCGGCCACCTCGTCGGCGAGACCCGGATCGTCCTTCAGCCGGAGCCCGGCCTCGTCCGCCAGCTTGGCGGCATCCTTCAGGATAATTTCCCGGCGCTCGGCGGCATCGAGGATGACCTTCGCGTCCCTGAGCTTCGCCGCGTAGTCCTCGAAACTCTTCACCGAAAATGCCTTCGGCGCCAGAAAACGGTGGCCAACGGTCTTGTTGCCGCTTTCGATCTCTCCCCGCGAAAGGCTCACCTTCCTGCCGTCAAGCAAACACAGGAGGCCGTGAAAGGGCCGGACCCAGCGTTCGGGCCGGCCGGCCCAGCGCATGGATTTCGGCCAGGGGAGCGCATCAATGGCTTCCCCCAGAACTTCCGGCAGCAGGTCAACGCTCTTCGCACCCTTCTTTTCGATCACCGCGAAGTAGAACGACCCCTTCCCGGTCTCGCGAATTTCGGCCTGATCCCTGGTGATGCCGTTGCCGCGCAGGAAGCCTTCCACCGCCCGGTCGGGCGCATCGGCGCGCGGTCCCCGGCGTTCTTCGGAAATATCAGGGGTTTTTGTGGGCAAGCCGTCGATCACCAGCGCGAGGCGGCGCGGCGTCGCGAAGGCCCGGGCGGAATCGAACTCCAGCCCCGCCTCCCCGAGGCCGCCGGTCACCAGCCGCTTCAGGTCCTCGGCGGCCCGGGCCTGCATGCGGGCGGGGATTTCCTCGGACAGGATTTCCAGCAGAAGCTCGGCCATGTCAGAACTCGCTGCCTGGGGATTCCAGGTACTGCTCGCAACATGCCCGGGCGAGATTTCGCACCCTGCCGATGTAGGCCTGCCGTTCCGTCACCGAAATAACGCCCCGCGCATCCAGAAGATTGAACGCGTGGGAGGCCTTGATGCACTGGTCGTAGGCGGGCAGCGGCAGCCCGGCGGCAATCAGGCTCTCGCACTGCTTCTCGGCATCGGCGAATTGCCGGGTCAGGATGCCGGTATCGGCATGATCGAAATTGAAGGCCGAGTACTCCCGCTCGTTCCGCAGGAACACATCGCCATAGCTTGTCCCGGCCCCGTTGAAATCCAGGTCGTAGACGTTTTCCACCCCTTGAATGTACATGGCCAGCCGCTCGAGCCCGTAGGTGATCTCGGCCGAGACGGGATCGCAATCGATGCCGCCGACCTGCTGGAAATAGGTGAATTGGGTCACCTCCATGCCGTCGCACCAGACCTCCCAGCCGAGGCCCCAGGCGCCGAGGGTGGGACTTTCCCAATCGTCCTCGACGAAGCGGATATCGTGAAGGCCGCGGTCGATGCCGAGGTCGGCGAGACTGTCCAGGTAGACGTCGAGCACGTCGGCCGGCGACGGCTTCAGGATGACCTGGAACTGGTAGTAGTGCTGGAGCCGGTTCGGGTTTTCCCCATAGCGGCCGTCCGTCGGACGGCGCGACGGCTGGACATAGGCGGCCCGCCAGGGCTCCGGTCCCAGCGCACGGAGCGTCGTCGCCGGATGGAAGGTGCCGGCGCCCATTTCCATGTCGTAAGGCTGAAGCACCACGCAGCCGCGATCAGCCCAAAATCGCTGAAGCCCGAGGATCAGCGACTGGAAGTCGGTTGCGTCCACCTTGCGTTTCCGGGACGGCTTTTTTGCTGCCTTTTCGGGGGCCTTGCCCATGACGATGTCCGGCAATTCCTGGATTGAGCGGGAGTGGTAATGGGGGACCCGTGACGAGTCAAGAAACCCCTCCCGGGAGCGCAATCGCCGTCCCCGGAACCCGCAGACCCGAGGCCCGGGGCGCCAATACCAACTATGTGTACGGACACCCCGAGTTTCCGCAATTGCCGGCGTTTTCCGGCACGTATTCGCCGCAGACCCCGCATTTGTTCATGTCTACGGCATCGGCGGTCCCGGAGGTCCCGGTCCGGCGTTTGTCGTCCGCCTCCCGGGACAGGCGATTCTTGCGCCCGCCGAACCGGCTGAATCCCCACCAGATGACGGCGATGATCGCCGCCAGCAGGATGAGCTTGGGAAGACTGAATCCGAACATGAGCTAGTTCTAGTTGCCGGCAGGGCGGCGGGTCAATCGGAAGCTGCCGGGCCGCCGGGGCCGTCCGGCCAGAATACGAACGCCACCGGGATCAGAATGGAGCCGAACAGCAGTCCGCCGAAGACACTGCCCGCCCCGAAAAGCATCACCGACATGAGGAGTGAAACCGCCACCAGGAGCGCGGAAAAGAACGGCTCGGCCGGCTTTGGAATTGCGCGTATTTCCGCCCGCCGTCTCATTCCGCGTTTTTGCACGTCGAACATCGTCCCGCTCCTAAAGCCCGTAACGGCCCCATAACGCCCGGGCCTCGGCCGCTCCCAGAAGGTCGTCGGCCCAACCGCCGTGCAATTCGGGCAAGCCCCCGGACCATGCCGGGCCCACCCCGAATCGCCGCTTCAGCCAGCTTTGCCGCTGTCCCACGGGACGGAATTTCACATTCTCGCCGAATTTCTCCCGCATCACCTGGGTAAGCTCGCCGAGGCCGTCCACCAGGCCCAATTCGAGGGCCCGTTTTCCGGTCCAGAATTCACCGGAGAACAGGTCCCGTTCATCGCCCTTGAGTTTGCCGGCGCGCCGCTCCCGGACCATCTGCTTGAAGCTTTCGTGAATTTCGCCTTGAAGTTTCTCGAGGCGCTCGACGTGGTCGGGGTTTTCCGGCGAGAAGGGATCCAGCATGCCCTTGCGGTCGCCCGACGTGTGCAGCCGGCGCTCGACGCCGATTTTGTCCAACAGTTCGGTGAACCCGAACCCCGACGAGATGACGCCGATGGAGCCGATGATGGATGTGTCGTCGGCATAAATTTCATCGGCGGCGCATGCCAGCCAGTATCCGCCGCTCGCCGCGACGTCTTCGGTGAAGGCGATCACCGGCACGTCTTTCTGTTCGGCCAGTGCCCGGATGCGTTTTTGAATGAGCGCCGATTGCGCCGGCGCCCCGCCGGGCGAGTTGACCGCCAGCGCCACGGCCCGCAGGCCCTTGAGGCTGAATGCGCGCTCCAGCGTCTGTACCAGGCCCGATGCCGACAATCCCGACCGG
>CAZUGT010000123.1:0-2934 GCA_964620095.1 uncultured Rhodospirillaceae bacterium
GCATCGAAGGTGGCGCAGCGCCCGTCCGGGGACAGCATGCCCGCGTTGGCGCGCATCTCCAGCAGCCGGCCCGAGAGGATCGCGTGCACGCCGCCGGCCAGTGCCAGATCCGCCTCGTCCCGTTGCAGGCCCGTCACCGCCTGATGGATCGCGACCAGGGAGGACGAGCAGGCGGTATCCAGCGCCAGGGCCGGCCCTTCAAGACCGAGCGCGAAGGCGACGCGGCCGATCGCCGTGTTGAACGAGGTGCCCGTGACGGAATAGAGGCTGGCGGCGGGTTCGTCCGGCCGGGTGTTCTCCAGGATCAGCCCGCGATACTCGTTGTTGCTGATCCCGGCATAGACGCCGGTGCGGCTGCCTTTCAGGCCGTCCGGGTCCATGCCGGCGTCCTCCAGCGCGCGCCAGCACGTTTCCAGCATCATCCGTTGCTGCGGATCGAGGAACTGCGCTTCCACCGGCGAGATGCGGAAGAACGCGGCGTCGAACCGGTCGAGGTCGTCGAGATAGGCGCCGAACCGGCACGCCGGGGCCCGTCCGGTGCCTTCGGGGAACAGCTCGCCGATACGGCCGGCGCCCGAGCCCGGAACCCCTTCGATCACCCCGCTTTCGCCCGCATCCAGCATGCGCCAGAAGGCGGTGAGCCCGTCGGCGCCGGGAAAGCGGCAGGCCATGCCGACGATCGCTATCGGCGTATCCGGAGTGGGGAGACCGTCCTCGTTACCCTTCCGGGCGGCGTCCGGGTGGCTTGGTTCCGTCATCAGAATGCTTTCCCCGTCGAAAAACTGTCGGGACTGTACCGACGAACACGAAATTCTGGCATACAAAATTCCGCAGCGGGCATGAAAGAAGTTTGCGGTCGACGCGCCGCGCGTCGCGGCGGACTTATACCTCTCCGCCTTCTGTCGGCGAGTTCCGAGGCCTGTGCGGAAAAGATCGGGCCGCCCTGGAAACCGATCCCGATCCGGAACGGGAGGCCGATCGTCAGGCCCCTTCGGTAGTCGACCCCGTCCCGGATCGCAATTTTCATGCCGATCATAAAGAGCATCGCCTCTGCGGCATCTTCCGACCGGACGCGGTCGTACCCGGTTTCCGTGCGGCTCCGGCATCCCCCCCACCCTGACCCTCTCCCCCGGCGGGGGAGAGGGGACGCTTCCCCGCTCTTCCTTGCCTTCTCCCCTCCCGCTCGCGGGAGGGGCCGGGGGAGGGTGGACCGTCGCGAACGCATAAGGTCGGAAAATGCTCTAACACGGCGAGATAGGCCGCGGCCTGTCGCGGCGCGGCGCCTCCGGATATGGTAAACAGGCGCCAGATCGACTGAGGGGCGAGGCCGGTTCCTTGCTTGCGGTTCCTGAAGAATGTCGCGCACCGGTATGTCATCGGGTGAAACCCGGGACGCATTCGATCGTCGCGCCGCCGTTGCCCGATACCCCAGCCGCGATCGGCTTCGGCAATGAATGAGTGTCCAAGGAGTATCGGCCGATGAAGACCGATCCGCGGGCGAAGCAGTGGGCGGAGAAATATCCCGATCTGGGAACCGACCCGATACCCACCGAACCGTATGTTTCGCAAGAATATTTCGAGCTTGAGCGCGACCGGGTTTTTCGCCGGAACTGGCTGAACGTCGGTCGTGTCGACGAGATCCCGGAGGCCGGGGATTACTTCGTCCGCGATATCGCCGTTTGCAGCGCCTCGGTGCTGGTGATCCGGGGCTCGGACGGCGTGGTGCGCGGATTTCACAATGTCTGTTCGCATCGCAGCAACCGGCTGATGCAGGACGAGCGGGGTTCGTGCCGCGGGCTCATGGTTTGCCGCTTTCACAATTGGGCGTACGACGACGGGGGCGCCCTGGCCTTTGTCCCCGACGAAGAGAATTTCCACGCCCTCGACAAGCGGGATCACGGACTGACGCCGGTGAATCTGGATGTCTGGGAAGGGTTCGTCTTCGTCTGTCTCGATCCCGAGCCGCCGGAACCGCTGAGGGAGTATCTGGGAGGCGTCGCCGATCGGCTGGACGGCTGCCCCTTCCATGGGATGAAGCTGTTCCAGACTTATCGGGTCGAGGAGCGCGCCAACTGGAAGGTCGGGCTCGACGCGCAGAACGAGCTCTACCATTTCCCGATGCTGCATGGCCGGGCCCTGGGCAACCAGGTGATGACGAACGAGGCGAAGCAGTCCCGTTACCTGGACGTGTCGCTGTTCCAACGCCATAGCGCGTGGTCCTGCGAATACAACCCGGATCTGAAGCCGACTCCGCTCACGAGGAAGCTCTACACGTACGACGGAATAGTGCGTTCGTTCCAGATCCCGCAGATGATCGGGGACATGGACTATTTCACGCTGTTTCCCAACTTCGTCATCCTGCTCTACAGCCTGGGAACCACGGCAGCCTACCTGACATACCGGTTCTGGCCGCTCGCGGTCGATCGGACCGTCTGGGAAACGAGCCTCTACTTCACCGAGCCCCTCACGATGCGGGAAAAGCTCAGGCAGGAATACTTCAAGCGCGTCTCCGTCGACACGTTGCAGGAAGATGCGGCCGCGCACGAGACAGTGCAGCAGGGCCTGGCGTCCCGCGCCAAATCGCACGCCGTCCTGCAGGACAGCGAAATCCCGATCCGCCACTTCCACAAAGTCATGGAAGACCAGATCGGATTTTACAGCCAGGCGTCCACCGCGCCGTAGAGCGTATCTGTTTTAGTTGGAGCATTTTCCGACCTTATGCGTTCGCGACGGTCCACCCTCCCCCGGCCCCTCCCGCAAGCGGGAGGGGAGAAGGCAAGGAAAAGCGGGGAAGCGTCCCCTCTCCCCTGCGGGGAGAGGGTCAGGGTGAGCGACTGTCTTGTTGGTCAAGCTGTTTGCCACGGTGTTTGGTCTCTGAGGATTGCGTTGAGGATTGTGAGCAGCTTTCGCATGACGGCGGTGAGCGCGACCTTT
>CAZUGT010000124.1:0-2482 GCA_964620095.1 uncultured Rhodospirillaceae bacterium
GGGCTGAAGGATGTCCTGCCGCCGGATGCCGAAAGCGAGGCGTCCGTTCGCGAGACGCTGATTTCGGCGTTCGTTTCGCGCGGTTACGACCGGGTCAAACCTCCCTTGATCGAGTTCGAGGACAGTCTGGTTTCGGGAAGCGGCGAGGCAACGTCCTCGCAGACTTTCCGGATGATGGATCCGGTGTCGCAATTGATGCTGGGCGTTCGGCCCGACATGACGCTGCAGGTCGCCCGCATCGCCACGACGCGGCTCATCGACGAGCCCCGTCCGTTGCGGCTGAGTTATGCGGGCGAGGTCCTGCGGGTACGGGGCTCCAGCCTCCGGCCGGAACGCCAGTTCGCCCAGGTCGGCGCCGAGTTGATCGGCTCGGACAAACCGGAAGCCGACGCCGAGGTCATTTTGATGGCCGGCGAAGCCCTGAACGCGGCCGGCGCCGACGGATTGAGCGTCGACCTCGGCCTGCCGACGCTGGTCGCGGCGATCTGCCGGGAACACGGTGTCGACCCGCAGGAGAACGACGGCGTCCTGCGCGGCGCGCTCAATCAGAAGGATGCGGCGGCGATCAAGCAGTTTGGAGGACCGGCCGCACCGGTATTGGGAGAACTGCTGGAGGCGGCCGGCGGCGCGGCCTCGGCGATCGAGCGCATAAACGGGATCGACCTTCCGGATGACGCAGAGCGTGAATGGTCGCACCTGGTCTCGGTCGCGGAGATCGTGAAGGATCGAGCGCCGTCCCTCGAGTTGACGATCGATCCGGTGGAAATCCGGGGCTACGAATACCATTCGGGGGTCACCTTCACCATTTTTGCGAAATCGGCCCGGGGCGAATTGGGCCGCGGCGGGCGATATGTCGCGGGCAACGGCGCGGAAACCGCGGGCGAGGCGGCGACGGGAATTACCTTGTTCCTCGATACCGTCATCCGGTCGCTCCCCGCTACGCCGCAACCGAAAAGGATTTACCTGCCGACCGGGAGCAGCCCCGAGGATGCCCGGCGGTTGAGGGCCGAGGGGTGGATCACCGTGCCGTCGCTGTCGGCGGACGAAGATGGGGCGCGCCGGGCGCAGGCCCTGGGATGCACCCATATCCTCGTCGACGGCGAGGTGTCCGAGATCGGCGCCGGGGGAGACGCCCGGGATGGCTAACGTGGTCGTGGTCGGCGCCCAGTGGGGCGATGAAGGAAAGGGAAAGATCGTCGACTGGCTGTCGGAACGGGCGGACGTCGTGGTCCGCTTTCAAGGCGGTCACAATGCCGGCCATACCCTGGTCATCGACGGCCAGACGTTCAAGCTGAGCCTGCTGCCGTCGGGGATCGTCCGTCCCGGAAAACTGTCGGTGATCGGCAACGGGGTGGTCCTCGATCCCTGGGCGCTGCTCCGGGAAATCGAGGACGTGACCGCACGAGGTGTCGAGGTTTCTCCCCGGAATTTGGCCATTGCGGAAAATGTGGCGTTAATTCTTCCGCTGCACAGCCTGCTGGACCAGGCCCGGGAAGGCGTAACCTCGGGAATTCGGATCGGCACCACCGGCCGCGGGATCGGCCCGGCGTACGAGGATCGCGTCGGACGACGGGCCATCCGCCTCGGCGACCTCGCCGACCTCTCGGCATTGCAGGCCCGGATCGACAATTTGCTCGCCCACCACAACGCGCTCCGCCGGGGACTTGGCGAAGCGGAACTGGAGGCATCGGAGTTGACCGCCGCGCTTCGGGAGGTCGCGCCGAAGATCCTGCCCTACATGGATTCGGTGTGGCGGCGTCTCGATGAAGCAAGGCGCGCCGGCAAGCGTATCCTGTTCGAGGGCGCGCAGGGCGCCATGCTGGATATCGATCATGGGACCTACCCGTTCGTCACCTCTTCCAACACCGTCGCGGGGCAGGCCGCCTCGGGCAGCGGTGTCGGCCCCGACGCCGCGGGCTTCGTGCTCGGCATCACCAAGGCCTATACGACGCGGGTCGGCGAAGGCCCCTTCCCGACCGAGCAGGACAACGAGGTCGGCCAACGCCTCGGCGAGCGGGGTCACGAATTCGGCACGGTGACGGGCCGAAAAAGGCGATGCGGCTGGTTCGATGCGGTGATGGTGCGCCAGGCCCTGAAAGTCGGCGGCGTTACGGGAATTGCCCTGACCAAGCTCGATGTGCTGGACGGCATGGAGGAGCTCAAGGTTTGTACGGGCTACCGCATCGGCGGCGAGCCCTACGACTACCTGCCGGCGTCGATGACGGCGCAGGCCGGGGT
Organism: uncultured Rhodospirillaceae bacterium; assembly: GCA_964620095.1. Taxonomy (GTDB): domain Bacteria; phylum Pseudomonadota; class Alphaproteobacteria; order Rhodospirillales; family UBA2165; genus JAJDXO01. The sequence continues at coordinate 2,239 of CAZUGT010000124.1, forward strand.
GGAACCGGAGTACGAATCGATGGAGGGCTGGTCGGAGAGCACCGAGGGGGCCCGGTCCTGGGCCGATCTTCCGGCGACCGCGGTCAAGTACATCCGGCGGATAGAAGAACTCATCGAGGCCCCGGTGGCCCTGCTCTCGACCAGTCCCGAGCGGGAGGACACGATTCTCGTCCGCGATCCCTTCGCCGACTAGGGTCCGGCCTCGATCAGGGGATTCCCGTTTTTGCGCCCCCCTCCCTAACCC
>CAZUGT010000125.1:0-6207 GCA_964620095.1 uncultured Rhodospirillaceae bacterium
CCGGTGTGGTCCCCCGGCGAGAACGCCGTCTATTGGATCGATATCCTGGGCAAGCTGATTCACCGGACCGATCCCGGTTCCGGCAGGACGCGGTCCTGGGGCCTGCCCAGCCATCCCGGGATGATTTCCCTCCGCCGGAATCGGGATCGGTCCGGTGGATCAGTTTGCCCAGGATATCGATCCAATAGACCGCGTTCTCGCCGGCGGACCACACCGGCGATTCTCCAAGCTCGGCGCGGATGTCGCCCAGGACGGAGCGTTCAGCCATGAATGCAGCCTACAAGGTGGCGGGCGGAAAGAAAATGCCGTCCGGACGATTGCCGGCCGTCTCGACCTATTCCCTCCCTTCCCCTCGCCCCTGGAGGGAGAGGGATGCGAAGGCTTGGCGAGGCGAACGCCGAGCCTAGCCGGAGCTGGGTGAGGGGGAATTTCCATATCACCCCCACCCTAACCCTCCCCCTTCAAGGGGGAGGGGAGTTAGAGTAGGGAGAGGGTGAGGAGGGGGTGCGCGAAAACGGGGATCCCCCCTAATCGTGTCCGGACCCTAGTTCAGGTCGGCACGATCCGCGTTCATCACCTTGGCCCAGGCGGCAACGAAGTCTTGCACGAACTTCTCCCCGTTGTCGTCCTGGGCATAGAGCTCGGCATAGGCCCGCAGGATCGAATTGGAACCGAACACCAGATCCACCCGGGTCGCGGTCCACTTCACCGCGCCCGTCTTCCGGTCGACGATCTCATAGAGATTTTCGCCGGCCGGATTCCAGCTGTAGGCCATGTCGGTGAGGTTGGCGAAAAAGTCGGTGGTCAAGGCGCCTTCCCGGTCGGTCAGCACACCGTGGCTGGTCCCGCCGTGGTTGGTGCCGAGGACCCGCATGCCGCCGACCAGCGCCGTCATCTCATGGGCGGTCAGGCCCATCAGCTGGGTGCGGTCGAGCAGCAGCTCTTCCGCGCTGACGGCATAGCTCTCCTTGAGCCAGTTGCGGTAGCCGTCATGGATCGGCTCCAGGGGCTCGAAGGAGTCCGCGTCCGTCGCGTCGTCCGTCGCGTCGCCCCGGCCGGGCGAGAACGGCACCTCGATGTCGACGCCCGCGGCCTTCGCGGCCTGCTCCACGCCCACATTGCCCGCCAGCACGATCACATCGGCGATGCTGGCGCCGGCTTCCCCGGCGATGGGCTCGAGCGCCGCCAGCACGCGGGCGAGGCGCTCCGGCTCATTGCCTTCCCAGTCCTTCTGCGGCGCCAGGCGAAGCCGCGCACCGTTTGCGCCACCCCGGATGTCGGAGCCGCGGAAAGTGCGGGCGCTGTCCCAGGCGGTCGAGACCATTTCCCCGACCGAGAGGCCGCTGTCGGCGATCTTCGCCTTCACGGCGTCCACGTCGTAGTCCGTACCGCCGGCCGGGACCGGGTCCTGCCAGATCAGGTCCTCTTCCGGCACGTCCGGGCCGATATAGCGGGCCCTGGGTCCCATGTCCCGGTGGGTCAGCTTGAACCATGCGCGGGCGAAGGTGTCGGAGAAATAGCCGGGGTCCTTGTAGAAACGCTCGGAGATTTCCCGGTAGATGGGGTCCTCGCGCATGGCCATATCGGCGTCCGTCATCACCGGCATGCACCTGATGGACGAATCCTCGACATCGACCGGCTTGTCCTCGTCCTTGATGTCGACGGGCGCCCACTGGTTGGCGCCGGCCGGGCTCTTGGTGAGTTCCCATTCGTGGTTCAGCAACATCTCGAAATAGCCGTTGTCCCACTGGGTGGGATTGGACGTCCAGGCGCCTTCGACCCCGCTGCTCACGGTGTGGCGGCCGACGCCCGGGCTGACCGGATTGCGCCAGCCGAGACCCTGATCCTCGATGTCGGCGCCTTCGGGTTCCGGACCCAGTATCGACGCATCGCCGTTGCCGTGCGCCTTGCCGACCGTATGGCCGCCCGCGGTCAGCGCGACGGTTTCCTCGTCGTTCATCGCCATGCGGGCGAAGGTTTCGCGGACCTCCAGCGCCGTCTTCAAGGGGTCGGGATTGCCGTTCACGCCTTCCGGGTTGACGTAGATGAGGCCCATCTGCACCGCGGCCAGCGGGTTTTCCAGCGATTGCGCGTCACCGTCGTCGTCGTAGCGGCCGCGTCCGAGCCATTCCTTCTCCGAGCCCCAATAGGTGTCCTTCTCGGGGTGCCAGATATCCGGCCGGCCGAAGCCGAAGCCGAAGGTCTTCAGCCCCATGGACTCATAGGCCATGGTGCCGGCGTAAGCGATCAGGTCGGCCCAGCTCAGCTTGTTGCCGTACTTCTTCTTGATCGGCCACAGCAGCCGGCGCGCCTTATCGAGGCTTACATTGTCGGGCCAGGAATTCAGGGGCGCGAACCGCAGGTTGCCGGTTCCGGCTCCGCCGCGCCCGTCCGAGGTGCGGTAGGTGCCCGCGGCATGCCAGGTCATGCGGATCATCAACCCGCCATAGTGACCCCAGTCCGCCGGCCACCAGTCCCGGCTGTCGGTCATCAGGTCCTGGAGATCCTTCTTGAGGGCGTCGAAGTCGAGGGTCTTGACTTCCTCGCGGTAATCGAAGTCCGGTCCCATGGGGTCGGTCTTGGTGTCGTGCTGATGGAGGATGTCGAGATTCAGCGTCTTGGGCCACCACTCGGTGACCGAGGATTGGATGCTTGTTATCCCGCCGTGCATGACCGGGCATTTGCCGGCCGCCGCGCCATCGTTTCCGTCCATGTTGATCTCCTTTGAAGCTTTACAAACCAGAGGTTCGGTTCGTTCATGTAATAGTTATATGAACCAAACGCCTATCATGTAATTTACAATAATTCCAATAAAGGGAATTGCAACAGGAATCATCCCCGAAAGGACCAATTTACCCGATCGTCATCGCTGTGGGCTAGCCGGGCAACCGCCCGCCGATTTCGGGGGAGTCCGGGGCGTACCGGTAGGCGCGGAAAACCCAATTGCCGATGTCCGCCGGATTGACGTTTTGAAGCGGTCCGCAGGGACCGAAATGAGACGAGATATACTCCCAGACGACGTCTCCTTCGGGCGTCACCTCGAATATCCGTCCCCAGAGTCCCTCGCAGATCAACGTGTTGCCGCTCCACAGGCGTTGGGCGCCGCTGATGTGCGGACTGTAGAAAGTCCACGGCGGATCGCCTTGATACACCCATTCCTCCTCGCCGGTTTCGGGATTGAGTTCGATCACCCGCGAGCAGTGCGAGGTGTTGTCGCCGAACTGTCCGTTGGCGAAGAACAGGATGTTGCCGTTGTCCAGCATCTGGGCGTCGTGCTGACCGCCCCAGCCGTAATCGTTCTTCCGCCACCGGACCTTCCTGGATTCCCGGTCGATAATGAAGATCCAGCTATTGCGCCGGAAACTGACCAGGTAGTCGCCGTTGGGCAGCGGGAAAAGCGAGTTGGCGTGGGAGAACTCTTCCCGGACGTTGAGCGGGAATATCGGGTAGTCCTCGATCTCCATGTCGTCCTGGGCGTGCCACTCCCAGACCGTTTCGCCATCGGCATCGACCTCGCGGATATAGTCGCCGAGTACGCCGCCGCCGGCCATCTCGGTGCCGGGAATCCCGCCCTGCAGCCGGGCGACGGAGTCGGGCCGGAACCGCTCGAAGCCGATGAAGGCCGTGTTGCCGTTGGCCAATCGGTGAAAATCATGGTGCTGGGCCGGCGCGTCGCATTCCCAGACCGCCTTGCCGTCCCAGTCGAGCTCGCGGATGACGCGCGCCTCCTCGCGGCCGACGGGGGCGTCCAGGTCGGCCCTGAGAACGGTCAGCAGATTGCCGTTGGGAAGCAGCTTGGAATAGCCGGTCCGCAATCCCGTCACGTCCCATTCGTGGACCACGTCGCCGTCCATGTCGAGCAGGTAGGTGGTGTGGCATCCCCCCGGGATCGGCGTGAAGATGGTGTAGCCGGGCGTGGCCCGGGCGGCATCGTGTTCGAGCAGGCCGAACTTGTGATAGCGCATGAAGTCTTCCCCCCCTGAAATTAGCCCGTTCTTGTCAACTAGATCGTGGTCGGATTGGGGTCACAAAAATCGAATTTAAAAAGAAGCAACCTTGGTACATCCTTGATTGAACGGCTAAAATGCGCGCATGGATCAGTCAGTAGAAGCCGAATTTCAACTGTTCATGCCGTATGCCTTTGGCCGTTACAGGGATTTTCTTCGCCGTGGCGGCAAGTTCGTCCACTATACGACAGCTGAAGCTGCAATAAACATGCTTAGGACTGAAGAAGTCTGGATGCGCAACGCACAATGCATGAACGATTTTAGGGAAATTCAGCACGGCTTCGACTATTTGCTCAGTTATTTCAACAATGACGAGAAGAAGAGCGGATTTCTGACTGCGCTAGATGCCTGCGCGTCTGGAGTAGGCGAAGAGGCACTCTCGCTGTTTGACGTTTGGTGGGCGTCTATTCAATCCAACACCTATATTACCAGCATTTCGGAACATGACCCGCGAGAGGATAAGAATGGACGTCTATCTATGTGGCGAGCTTACAGTGGCGGCTCCATAGGGGTTGCCGTCGTAATGAACGGGGCTGTTTTTGGGACTGAGTCTGATGCGTTGGGCGCGTACTCAAGTCCTGTATCCTATCGAACGGAGGCAGAGTTTCATGCTGAAGCTGATCAGATTGTCTCAAATATACGCAACAATACCTTGCAATTGGCCGCTCTTTCCCGAGAACATTTAGTTGGACTGATTTACAACACGCTCCTATTTGCAACGACCTGCTCTAAACACCCAGGGTTTGAAGAAGAGCGGGAATGGCGGGTGATATACACGCCAAAGCAAAACCCCTCCTCCGTACTTACAAGTGCAACGGAGGTCATAAATGGCGTACCTCAAACTATCTACAAAGTTCCCCTAAAGAACATACCTGAGCAGGGTTTGGTTGGGTTGGAGATTAGAGAGCTTGTTGATCGGATTATAGTCGGTCCGTCAGATTTTCCTTCAGCAACCTATGAGGCGTTCGTTTCGATGTTAGAGAGTCGGGGCGTTGAAAATGCTGCTCAGAAAGTCTGGACATCCGACATTCCACTCCGGCGGTTTGCAGGCTGAAAGTGGTTTAGCTCGGTCTGTAACCCGGTACGGCCACGACTTCAACTAACAGGCAAGTCCCTATTGAAAGATGCTGGAACCGGCATATTTCTAATCCAGACGCCGCCCCATCCGAGGTGGGGATCGGCAATCTCTTTTCTGTCTACTGCGGTCCGCTAATCGCGTGTACGCAAGAATATTCCTGCGGGGCAAGCCGCTGCCTGTTTGGCCTCGACAATTCTTACCGGCTGACATTCAGTATTGTAGCCTTAAAATAATCAATGTTCTGTAATGAGGGTAATGAAGCGGTGAGATTCTTTGGCTTAGTTCTAGTAATCGTTTCCGTGCTCGGTGGTTGCGTCACAAGTGAGACGGTAACTCGGGGTGACGTAAAAATTACGTATACCGGCCCGCCGCCAAAATTACTGGACGACATATTTGCCAGAACCGAGCATGCGGTGAAGAGCATGTCCGAATATTGGGGTTCCGGTTCGGATCGCTCCGTGTGGATTCGGATGACGGGAGGACGGATCGGGTCCGCACGTCATGATAGCGGCTACATTATTCTCCCGGATTTCAGTTCCAATCCCAGCAGCACAATTCTCGAGCACGAGGTGGCGCACATTGTTACTGGACGCCCTGGATCAGATAGTCTCATGCTCAGCGAAGGCATCGCAGTTTACCTTGAGAATAAGTTTCCTTTGGGATTGGACGGAGAAAACGAAGAAGTTGACGATGGTGTCCATCTTCCGGTTGCGGCGGAAATTTTCTCCAATGGGTTTTTGCCCGTCCATCGCTTGGACAGCAGCATTCGTAACAGAAGCGGTGGCGGGGTTCATACCGATGATAGGGATGTCCAATTGAGGATATTTCGCGCGTACCGTGCGAGCGGATCATTCGTCAAGTTCCTGATTGAACGATATGGATTGAGTAAATTCAAAACCCTCTATAAGGGTGCATCGTTCACCTCCGTTTATGGCAAGGACCTGTTTCAACTGAACGACGAATGGGTCGAGGTGCTTAAGCAGGTTGATCCAGTTTCCAAGGTGGCGTCTCTAATTGGCCGGACCGACCCGGCGGCAGCGGCCAGATACGCCGGAAGGTGGGTCGGCGCTTTCGTCACCGGCAGAAAATTGGACATTGCAATCGGTCTACCGGTACCCGGAA
>CAZUGT010000126.1:0-6655 GCA_964620095.1 uncultured Rhodospirillaceae bacterium
TGACGCGCACAGCATCCGTGTTGACTGGAACAGCCGATGAATACCCAGGGTCTTGGGTATCTGCGGTTCGGACTGAAGCAAGCGGACCGCGATATCGAACCCGCCCTCCATTGGATCGACCAACTGGTCATTCAGGCTCAAATCCAACCGAATGAGAGGAAATTCCTGTAGGAATTCGACAACACCCTCTCCCAAATCGTTTAGGCCGAAATTGATCGGCGCGACGACGCGCAATGTTCCTTGAGGCCCGGAATTGGAATCCAAAACGCTGCGCTCCGCGATATCTATCTCGTCGAGGATCTGGCAGCACCTTTCGTAGAAGTTGCCGCCCACATCCGTGAGGCTCATCTGCCTGGTTGTGCGGTTCAGAAGCCTGGCGCCAAGCCTCTCCTCCAAATCAAGAATATGGCGGCTTACGGCCGCCCTCGATGTACCGGTACGCTTGGTAGCTTTCGTAAATCCACCCGTTTCGACGACCGCGGTGAAAGCCCTCATTTGATCAAGCTGGTTCGCCATGCTTCGACCACTTAATTGTCAATAAATATGGGATAATATGTTTCAATAATAATATATTGTCCAATTTTTCAAGTCTATTTAAGGTGCCCCGGTTCGTTGGATTACGGCACGAGGGAGATGAAATGGTTGACCAGCTGAAGCCCGGCAAATCGATCAAGGACACTTACGTCTTTGATTTGAAGATGAGCGAGAAAGGCTTGCGCATCAACCGATTGGCCGAATGGTTGAACAGCGCGGAAAACCGTGACGCATTCAAATCGGACATGGACGCCGTCATGGATCAATTCGAACTAACCGACGAGGAGAAGAAGCTGATCGTCGATAACGACTGGCTCAATCTCGTGAAGGCCGGCGGCAATATCTACAACGTCGTTCGGATTGCTGCGATCTTCGACGTTGGTCTCTACCCGTTGGGGGCTCAACAACTCGGCATGTCCTACGAGGAATTTCTCGAAACCCGCAATGAAAAGGGAGCGACCTGAGATGGCTACGATTGTTGCAGGAATTGGAACCTCGCACGTTCCGTCGATTGGCGCCGTCGTGGACAGCGGAAGACAGAATACGCCGGAGTGGAAACCTCTCTTTGACGCCTACGAGCCGGTAAGGACCTGGCTGTCGGACGAGCGGAAGGTCGACGCGGTCATCGTCATCTATAACGATCACGCCTGCGATTTTTCCTTCTCCAAATACCCGACCTTCGCCGTCGGCGCCGCGTCCGAATATGCGATCGCCGATGAAGGTTTCGGCGTCCGGCCGCTGCCACCGATAAAGGGCGATCTGGAGCTTTCCACCCATATCTGCAGGCATCTTGTCTACGAAGAAGAGTTCGACATCACCATCTGCAAGGAAATGGCCGTCGAACACGGTCTGCTGGTTCCGATGGATCTGTGTTTTCCGCAGCAAGGCGAGTGGCCGGTAAAGGTCATTCCGTTGCAGGTCAATGTCCTCCAGCATCCCATTCCGACGGCGCTCCGTTGCTTCAAGCTGGGTGCGGCCCTGAGACGCGCCGTCGAAAGCTATCACCAGGATATCAATGTGGCCGTCATGGGCACCGGAGGCATGTCGCATCAACTGCACGGCGAGCGGTTTGGGCATTTGAACTCCGACTTCGACAATTGGTTCCTGGATAAAATCGAATCGGACCCTCAGGCACTTTGCGACATGACCCATTTCGATTTGATGGAGCAGGCGGGCGCCGAAGCGGTCGAGCTCATCATGTGGCTCACCATGCGCGGTGCCATGACCCCCGATGCCCAGCGGATTCATCGCAATTACTACGCTCCGATGACCACCGGCATGGGTCTGATCACCATGCAGGACGCCGCCTAGCTTTTTTCCAAACTTGCGTTCCTGCCGCGCGTCACGAGCGCGCGCTGGGCAGAGAGGTAACCGTTATGCACGTTCCCGTAGCAATCGTTGGGGCCGGCCCCTCGGGATCCCTATTGGCTTGGATCCTCCGTCTCCGCGGCGTCGAGAGTATCGTCCTCGAGGCAAGAAGCCGCGAATATGTAGAGCAGCGAATTCGTGCGGGCGTTTTGGAGCAGGGTACCGTCGACATGCTGATCAAGGCCGGTATTGGCGACCGGTTGAAGAAAGAGCACATGTACCATCGCGGCGTCTGCATCGGCTATCGGAACCAGCACTACATGCTCGATTTTGAAGAGCTGATCGGCCGTGGGGTTACGGTTTATGGTCAACAGGAAATCACGCGCGATTTGCTCGGGGCGCTCGCCAAGGAAAATCACAATGTCGTTTATGAAGCGCCTGTTGTTGCGATCGAGGACATCGACAGCGACCGGCCGAAGGTTCGCTATGAGCACAACGGCCGGACTCACGAGTTGACGGCCGACATCGTTGCCGGTTGTGACGGCTTCCACGGGGCATCTCGGAAGGCCATGCCGGGCGACATCCTGAAGACCTATGAAACGGTGTATCCCTTCGGCTGGCTGGGCGTCTTGGCCGAGGCCCCCCCGTCAAAAGAGGTTGCACTTTTTTCCCACCACGAAACCGGCTTCGCCCTGTTGAGCATGAGATCACCGACGGTCAGCCGTTTATATCTTCAATGCGCGCCGGATGAAGAATTGTCGGAATGGTCCGACGACCGAATATGGGACGAGTTGGAAACACGGTTGGGCGCGCCTGGATGGACGCTCGAACGCGGGCCGATACTTCAAAAGGAGGTCACGCCGCTGCGGAGCTTCTTCTCCGAACCAATGCAGCATGGACGCCTGTTCTTGGCCGGGGATGCGGCACATGTGGTCCCCCCCACCGGTGCAAAGGGTTTGAACTCGGCGGTCGCGGATGTCAGCGTGCTTTCGGCGGCGTTGATCGACCATTTCACGAAGAGCGATGAGTCGCTGCTTCGGCAGTACTCGGACATTGCCCTGGAACGAAACTGGCAGGTCCAAAGATTCTCCTGGTCAAACACCGCGATGTATCACGTCTATCCGGATCGCGCCCCATTCGATGCCCGTATGCACGAGGCACAGCTTCGGTATCTGATCAGTGACAGGTCGCCACAAATTGTCTATGCCGAAAACCATACGGGGCTCCCGATCAGTCACTGGCCGGAGATTTAGAGCGGCAAGCCCGGGCGCGGCAGCGAACAGACCGCTGGCCCAGCCCAAAGCCGGATGCCCGCTCCTGGCTGAGTTTCGATTGGCAATGCAGACCTGAACGCCGTCGCTTCCTGACCAAAAGCGGCCCGATGTCCGGTCCGCCTAGATCGGATCATGTTTTGACGGAACCACGGCGCGGTTTCGGCAAACCATGTGAATCGGCTCTAGGAAATGCTGTTTGTCAGGATTCCAATCCCTTCCACCTCGACCTCGACGATATCTCCGGATTTCATGAACACCTTGGGGTCGCGGCCGAAACCGACCCCGGCGGGAGAGCCGGTGGTGATGATGTCGCCGGGATTGAACCGGAACCATTTCGAATAATAGGCGATGAGGTCGGGGATCTTGAAAATCATGTCGTCCGTCCCGGTCGATTGCATGACCTCGCCGTTGAGCCGGGTCGCCATGTGCAGGTCGTGGGGATCGGGAATCTCATCCTTGGTCACAAGGACCGGGCCGCATGGCGTGAAGCCGGGCAGTTGCTTGCCGTTGATGTTTCTCTCCCAGGCGTGGATGGCCGGGAAGGTGCCGTCCGCCTCGAAGACCTCGTGAACCCAGTTGCGCGCCGAGATGTCGTTCGCAATGGTGTAGCCGGCGACGGCGTCCATGGCCTCCGAGGCATCCACATCGTGGCACACCCTGCCCATGACGACGCACAGTTCCCCTTCATAGTCCATCATGTCGGGGCACTGGCTTGGCGCGGTGACCGGCTTGCCCGAGCCGAGCAACGAGTCCCGCGTCTTGATGAACGCCGCCGGATGTTTGGGCACCGGCGTGCCCGCCATCTCCTCCAGATGTTTCCAGTAATTGAGACCGACGGAGAGGATCAGTTTCGGGTTCGGGACGACCGGCAAAAGGTCCGCGTCCTTTAACTCGATAGTCTCTCCGGGCGCCTGTTGGCGGTCCGGAGAGACGGCGCGGATTGCACGAAGCGCATCCTCGCCGTTCTCCAAAATGGCCCGCATGGAGCGGAAGCTCTCTCCAAGCGGCCGGAGATCGATGATGCGGTCATCATCGACGGCCAACCCGACGCTGGGCCCGTGACCGGAGTTAAAGGAAACAAGTTTCATTTTACTTCGCCCTCGGCCTCCCGGACCGTCAATTGATCATCGTCGAGGGTAACCAGAGTATCAATCCCGGAAAAAAGACCAACAGAATGAGCTTTACGATATCGGTGCCGACGAACGGCAGAACGCCCTTGAATATGGTCGGCATGGGCACATCGCCGGCCACCCCCTTCAGAACGAACACGTTGATGCCGAACGGCGGGGTGATCAGGCCCGTCTCCACCACCACGACCATGATGATTCCGAACCAGATCAGGTCGTATCCGAGATCGAGGATCAGCGGCGATACGATCGGCACGGTTATCACCATCAGCGCGAACGGATCCATAATCGCGCCGAGGATGAGGTAGACCAGAAGGATCAGGAAAATTATGGCGATCCGGTGAAGATCGAGCCCGCCGATGGCATCGGTGACGATGCCGGTCAATCCCGTCGTCCCGATGAAGAACGAGAACGTAACGGCGCCGAATATCAGCGCGTAGATCATCGCGGTGGTCTGAGTGGTCTCGCCCATCACCTCCCAGATAGCGCCCCGGTGGAGTTTTCCCCGCAACAACGCAAACATGAAGGCGCCGCCCGCACCGACAGCCGCCGCCTCGTTGACCGTAAAAATGCCCCCGTAGATGCCGCCGATCACCACCCCGAAGAGACCGATCACGCCCCAGCTTTGGCGAAGCGCCGCCCAGACCTCGGCGCCTGTCGGCCGTTCACTTGCCGGCGCCGATTTCTTGGCGAACCGGATGTAGAGCGAAACGGTGATCATATAGAAGATCGTCGCGATGATGGCGGGCACGACGGCCGCGATAAAGAGCCGCCCGATGGATTCCTCTACGAGGATCGCATAGATGACGATCGCCGACGATGGGGGGACAAGCTGCCCCAGCGTTCCGCCGGCCGCCACGCAGCCCGTCGCCAGGTCGGGTGAGTAACCGCGCTCCCGCATTTCCGGCAGGGCCACGCGACCAATGGTGACCGCGGTCGCCAACGACGATCCGGTCAACGCGCCAAATCCGGCGCATCCGCCGATGGTCGCCAACGCAAGACCACCCCGCCGGTGACCGATCAAGACATGGGCAAGTTTGTAGATATCCCCGGAAAGACCCGCGACGGAGGCGAATGCGCCCATCATCAGAAAGAGCGGCAAGACCGCCAGGTTTCCGTTGGTCAGGAATTCCACAACCTCGGTGCCGATCACACCGAGAGCCGGTTCAAAGCCGACCATGAGGATCGTCCCGATCAGACCGATCAGACCCATGGCCGCCGCCAATGGCACCAGCGCCAGGATCATGACCCACATGATCAAGAAGAAGGTGACCGCGATGGCCGCTTTGGAGTCGGGCAAAACGGACGGCAAGAACTCCGTCATGCCCTGCAGCGATATGTTCAAGCCGGCGATGACGGCCACCAACAGAACGGCGATGATCCCAAACAGGGTCGGCGTGATTGGCCGGCCGCTAAGCTGTTGCGGCTCTCTTTCTTCGCCGAAATCCCGCGGCGGAACAAATCCGGCAAACGCGTTTGCGATATCCGTCAGCAGCACGACGAACTGAATCAGGGCGCACACCACCATCAGTGCGGTAATCACCCACATGAACGGGGATAGCTGCCATTCGAGGATCATCGTCGTCTTGCCGATATTGTCGACCTCGATGGCGTGATGGCCGATCCGCCAGGCAAACACCAGGAAGATGAGGAGCAACAGGAACGAACCCAGAGGGTTCAGCCAGCATCGGGTTCGCGGACTGAGAACGCCGCCCAGCAGATCGATTTTCAGATGCACCCGCTGGGCCAGGCCGGCCGGAAAAGTCGCGGCGATGGCGACCGCCATGACCATCTCCACGACTTCGTTGAACCCGACGATCGGCGCATTGAATACGAACCGGAGCGTGATATCGCCCACGGTCAAGAGGGAGATGATGAGCATCCCCAAGACGCCGAAAGAAGCAACGCGGCGGGTGATCGCGATGCTTCTTTCAACATAGTTGTTGGGCCACGAAGACATCAAACCGGCTTCGCCTGATGCTGGCCGGCCTATTTGAGCTTGGCTATTTCTTCCTTGAATGCCGCGAGAATGGCTTCACCGTTCGGCGTATTCTTGGCCCAATCGGTGTGAACTTTAAGCGTTGCATCCGCCCAACGCTTCTCTTCGGCACCGGTGAGCTTGATCACCGTGTGGCCTTCCAGCGTGCCGTACTTCTTCTTCGACCCGCTTTGGATGCGATCCCAAAACTCGGAATATTTGCGAACCAAACCGGCGAAGGAATTCGCGTCGATCGCTCTCCGGGCGTCCCCCTTCAGGCCGTCGTAGGTCTTCTTGTTCATGATGACCATGCCGGCGCCACCACCCAGGGCGACGTCGGTGTGGTATTTCGTGACCTCGTAGAGCCGGTAGGGCTGAAATGCCGTCCAAGCGATGAACGTACCCTTGACCAAACCGCGACTCACGTTCTGATA
>CAZUGT010000127.1:0-13057 GCA_964620095.1 uncultured Rhodospirillaceae bacterium
CGACCAGACCGCGGCCATGGCGGGGATGGAGCTCACCGATCCGGCGGTCATGAATGCCATCGCAGCCCCGGCGGTCATGCCTTGCTCCATCAAGCCCGCAATCAGGGGCGGTGCGGCATAGCCGTTGAGGTAGGCCGGCGCGCCGGCAATTGCACCGGTCACGATGGGTAGCAGACCTTCGCCGCCAACCAGCGAGGCAATCAGTCGAGCCGGCACATAGTCGATCAGCAATGCTTCGATGAGGTAAGCAAAGGTCAGCCATTTGAGCAAAAACAGGGCGTTGTCGCCGGAGGCGTTGAAGAACATTCGCCGGCGCTCGCGTTCCCGCCAAAACGTCCAGAGCGGTTTGCCCTCGAAGGGGGAGGGGCCACACCCGCCGATGGAGGTGCCGGGACGCAGCGGATCGATGAAGGCGCCGCGACTGACCAGCACACTGACGACAACTCCGCCGAAGATGCCGAGAGCAACGGCGGAGACAGCCTTGCCGACCGCAAACTCCCAGCCCAATGCGCCAGCGGTTATCAACAAAGTGGGCGGGTCGATCAGCGGCGAAGACAGCCAAAATGCCATCACCGCCGAGAGGGGGGCGCCAACGGCGAGAAGGCCGGCGATGAACGGGATGACCTCGCATGAGCAGAACGGCGCCAACCCGCCCAGCAGCGCCGCAAAGAGGATCATCCGGTACTCGTTGCCCTCGAACGCCTTGGCGACCACGGTTTCGGCTCCCGTCGCCTTCAAATAGCCGATCATCAGAACCGCCGCCGCTATATATGGCAGGGTGCCGCCCAGGGCCGTTGCGGCGATGGTGAGTATGTTGAGCGTGTTCTCCCGATCGACGACGAACACGGCCAGGGGTATCAACGCCGCCAGCATCCAGACGGATGTCAGCCAGTCCATGTTGCGGCGGAAATTTCGCAAACCCCTGATGGCGAGCTCAGTCATTGTTCCGTTCCCTGGTCGGTGACCCTTGCTCGAAGGTCGGGCCGCCGTGTGCAGCCTCGACGCAACACTCCTTAACGAGATAGCCGGCCAATTCCCTGATGTAGTCGAAGGATGCCCGGTTGAGGACCGTTCGGCCGATCTTTTCCTGCTCGATTAGACCGGCGTCCGCCAGAAAGCGAAGATGGTGGGCGAGCGTGGAGGCAGGCAGTTTCAGGCGGTCCTGAATTTGACCGACGCCGAGGCCTTCATGGCCGACTCGAACCAGGGCCATCAGAACCGCCAACCTCGGCTCTGAGCCAACAGCCGCAAATCCCTGTGCCGCCCGTTCGATGTTCAATTGCATGGTCGCGCCTCGAATAACGATAAAACTATATTTCTAGCTATATCGTTATATTTCCAGACAAATCAACCGCGATTTCCATCGCCGACACGGTTCGTTCCTTGTACGGGGTCACTTGGCGGCAGGAACGTCACGGACCTCGAGCCAATCCGAGATCGCCATGTGTTGATCCGGGGACATCAGCGCCGGCGCGTGACCAATTCCCGGCAGGTGCACGACGGAGGCCCGAGGGCCGGTTGCCTGCATCCGGTCACATGCGTCGCGGCTCAGCAGTCGGCTTTCCTCGCCGTGCAGTACCAGCACGGGGCACCTGATGCCCTCCCAGACCTCCCAGATATCGACATCTTCGCCGCTGGCTTCCGCGAACGGTATCCGGATCGCCGGGTCATAGCTCAGCACCCATCCATCCTTGGTCTTGCGGCTCGAATGCGTGGCCAGGTGCCGCCACTGGCCATCCGTGAGCGCGCCGAACGGTGCATGGATTTCGCGGAGGTGTTGCTCCAGCTCTTCAAGGGTTTCGAAGCGAGGGGCCATGCCCACGTAGGCCTGAATGTCCTGCAACGCCTGGGCTGGAACAAACGGACCGACATCGTTGAGGACGAGGCGATTTATGAACGTCTCGTCACCGGCCGCCAATATCATGCCGACAATCCCGCCCATCGATGTTCCGATCCAAACCAGGCTTTCGATTTCGAGCAATTGAACGAATTGGACCAGTTGCGCCGCATAGGTCGGGACCACGTACTGCGTCGGCTCGGAAAGCCACGCGCTATTCCCCCGGCCGACGACATCCACGGCGATCACCCGGTATTCCAGGCTCACCAGATGACGGGCCACGGCGTCGAAGTCCCGCGAGTTGCGGGTCAGGCCATGAATGCAAAAGGCAACCTTCTCGCTATCCGCCGCACCCCAGTCCACATAGGCAAGATGCAAATCTTCGAATGGGGCCTGCAATTCCAAACGCTTGATTTGGTGGTCGGCCGGCTTTGCCGCTATGATCATCGATCGATATAGGTGAGTTCGACAAGATGGATTTCCAGCCCAGCGTATCCCTTAGCCACGCCGGCTTCCATGTGTTTGACATGGATACGGAGGTTGAGTTCTTTACCCAGGTCTTCGGCCTGCGGGTCACGGACCGGGGCGTCCTGGGAGATCGTGGCGAGATTACATTTTTGGGTGCCGACCCCAGGGACCATCATCAATTGGTTCTTTACGAGGGCCGCACCAATAAAGATGCGGTGCACCACAACCACATCTCCTTCCGGGTGGACAGCCTCCAGCGGCTTCGCGAAATCCGCGCCGCCCTCGACGGGCATCCGGGCGTTACCAACGTGCACACCGTCAATCATGGCAATGCCTGGTCGGTCTACTGTTTCGATCCGGAAGGCAACCGGACCGAGGCGTTCGTCGACACGCCGTGGCACGTCAGTCAGCCCTATGCGGACGCATTGGAATTGGACCGGTCGGATGACGAGATCATCGAGGCCACCGAGAAAATGCTGGCCGGCGATCCGACAGCCCAGCCGTTCGACAAATGGCGGGCCCAATTCGCGGAGAAACTTCAAGAGGCCGGCGCCGACGCCGGGTGACCCGCTCCGCAACCGTACGGCGGCGTGCGCCAGATCGGCTCTAGGCGGGCCTACTCGTCTCCCATTCGGAGGGCCGCGAGAAATGCGGACTGGGGAATTTCCACCTGTCCGAACTGACGCATTCGCTTTTTGCCCTTCTTTTGTTTTTCGAGCAATTTTCGTTTTCGCGTCACGTCTCCGCCGTAGCACTTGGCGGTAACGTCCTTCCGAAGGGCGCCGACGGTCTCGCGGGCGATCACCTTGCCGCCGATGGAGGCCTGAATGGCGATTTTGAACAATTGGCGGGGAATCAGTTCCTTTAGCCGCTGGCAAATCGCGCGGCCGCGGCTTTCGGCCTGAGTCCGGTGTGCGATGAAGGATAGCGCATCGACCGGTTCGGCATTGACCAGGATGGAGACCTTCACGAGGTCGGATTCCCGATACTCGTCCATCTGATAATCAAGGCTGGCGTAGCCGCGCGACGTGGATTTCAGGCGGTCGTAGAAGTCGAAGACGACCTCATTGAGGGGCAAACGGTATACCGCCATCGCCCGGTTGCCTGCATAGGTGAGTTCGATCTGTTCGCCTCGCCGCTCGGTGCAGAGCGACAGCACGCCGCCCAGATGTTCGTCCGGCACGAGAATGGTGGCGCGAATCCACGGCTCGTCGATCCGGTCTATCTGCGTGGGTTCAGGCATGTCGGCCGGATTGTGGAGTTCGATCGCCTCGCCGTCGTTTTGATGAATCCTGTAGACGACACTCGGCGCCGTCGTGATGAGATCCAGGTCGAATTCCCGCTCAAGGCGCTCCTGTACGATTTCCAGATGCAGCAGCCCGAGAAATCCGCAGCGAAATCCGAAACCCAACGCCGCGGACGTTTCCGCTTCGTAGGCGAAGCTCGCATCGTTGAGCCGGAGTTTGGCAAGGCTGTCGCGCAGGTCCTCGTAGTCGGCCGCGTCAACCGGGAACAGGCTCGAGAAGACTACCGGGACCGACGGCTTGAACCCCGGCAGCGGCTCGCCGGCCGGGTGCCTGTCGTCGGTAATGGTGTCGCCGACCGGTGTCTCGGCCACGGTCTTGATCGAAGCCGTGATATATCCCATTTCGCCCGGGCCCAGGCTTGCCACCTGCTCGGCCTTGGGCGTGAACACGCCCACCTGGTCGACCTGATGGGTGGCGCCGGACGACATGAACCGGATCTTCATGCCTTTGCTCAGGGTGCCATCCTTGACGCGCACCAGAATCATCACCCCGAGATAGGGGTCGTACCAGCTATCGACCAGCAGGGCCTTCAGGGGGGCCTCGGATTCGCCCTCCGGCGGGGGCAGCCGCTCGACCAGGGCCTCCAGGACATCTCGAACGCCGTCGCCGGTCTTGGCCGAGATTGGAAGGGCGCCGGACGCATCGATGCCGATCACTTCCTCGATCTGCGCCTTGATCCGATCCGGTTCGGCGGCCTGCAGGTCGATCTTATTGAGCACCGGGACGATTTCGTGGTCGGCGTCGATGGCGAGATAGACGTTCGCCAACGTTTGGGCCTCGACCCCTTGGGTGGTGTCCACCACCAGCAACGACCCCTCGCATGCCGCGAGCGACCGGGAAACCTCGTAGGAAAAATCGACGTGTCCCGGCGTATCCATGAGATTCAGCGCGTAGGTCTCGCCGTCCTGCGCCTTATAGGACAGGCGGACGGTCTGCGCCTTGATGGTGATTCCGCGTTCCCGCTCGATGTCCATGGAATCCAGGACCTGTTCGGTCATTTCGCGATCGGACAGTCCGCCGCAAATCTCGATCATGCGGTCGGCAAGCGTCGACTTGCCGTGGTCGATATGGGCGATGATCGCGAAGTTGCGGATGTGGGCGAGGTCGCTCATGGCATCGGTCGAGACATTAGGGATGGGCGGGTGAATAGCATCCGCGGCCGGTGAGTTCCAGGCCGAGTTCCAGGCCGAGTTCCGGCCACGAGGTGCTTCGTAATTCGGCAAATTTTGTGTAGCCTAGATGCTGGACATGACGCGCGGTGCAATTACCGCCAGAGACAGGGAGCAGAGAGCATGGCTGACGATATCCAGTGGCCCGTCAAAACGCGGGAAATGCACAATAACCATTTCGATTCCACCGTATGGAACGACTTCCCGTTCCGCGATGACGACATCATCATCGCCACCAACCTCAAGTCCGGGACTACCTGGGTTCAGCAGATCGTCAGCCAACTGCTGTTCAACGGCGAAGAGGGATTGCCGGTCGCCGACATGTCCCCATGGCTGGATCTCCGCATTCCGCCCAAGGAGGTGAAGCTCCCCGAGGTGGAGAAGCAGACCCACAGGCGGTTCCTGAAGACCCATTTGCCGATTGACGCGTTGGTCTATTCGCCGAAGGCCAAATATATCTATATCGCCCGCGACGGCCGGGATGTCGTGTGGAGTTCGTATAATCACCACGCCAGCGCCAACGACCTCTGGTACGAGGCGTTGAACGAGACGCCCGGTCTCGTCGGCCCGCCCATGGAGCGCCCCACCGATGACGTTCGCCAGTATTTCCTCGATTGGCTGGAGAAGGACGGCTATCCCTGGTGGCCCTTTTGGGAAAGCATCAAGCAGTGGTGGGATATCCGCCATCTCCCCAACATGTACCTGCTCCACTTTCAGAACCTGCTCGACGATATGGATGGCGAGATCCGCAAAATCGCGGCGTTCCTCGAGATCCCGATCGACGAGAGCAAGTGGGATGACATCGTTGAGCATTGCACCTTCAAATACATGAAGGCCAACGCGACGCCGAGCGTTCCGCTGGGGGGCATCTTCTGGGACGGCGGCGCCGAGCAGTTCGTCTATCGGGGCACTAACCGCCGGTGGGAGGAAACGCTGACCGAGGAGGACGTGCAGCGCTACTTGGAGACGGCGGAAAAAGAACTTGGTCCCGAGTGCGCCCATTGGCTTCGCACGGGGGAGAGGTCCGACTAGGCGACGTTAGCCGTCCGCGAGGTCCGGGTGGTCGCGGAGCATTTCCAGGCCCCACGCCTCGAAGGTGCCGTTGATGACATCGGGGCGGAGCAGGAAGTCGTGGGCGTCTTGCGCGTGATGGGGCTCGACCGGTTTGATGGGACCCGCGGCGCGGGCCAGCATGTGCATCCGGGCGGCATTCTCGAATAGGACCGCCAGATAGGCGGCCTCCTCGAACGTCGCGCCAACGGTGAGATAGCCGTGATTGGCAAGCAGAATGGCGCGGTTATCGCCGAGAGCCTCGGAAATGATGCGTCCTTCTTCGTCGGCGACCGGGACCCCCGGCCAGTCACGCAGGAATGCGCAGTCGCCGTGGAACGGACAGGCATCCATGTGAGCCACCTCCAGCGGCTCACCGGTCATCGACAGAGCCGAGGCGTAGGGCGGGTGTGTGTGCACGATGGCGTTGACGTCCGGCCGGGCCCGATAGATCCACATATGAAACCGAACCCCCGGATTCACTTCCTCGGTCCCTTCGATCAGGTTCATGTCACCGTCGATGCGAACGATCCTGCTCTCGGTGACATTGGGAAACCCGCCGGCGAGCGGCGTACTCCAGTAGGTCGTGTCGTCCGCGCGGCAGGTCGCTTGCCCGGCGAGCGTCAGTGCGTGACTTTCCGACGCCAGTTTTCGGCAGGCGATGGCGAGTTTCAGTGCCGGAGACCATTGATCGGGGGTCATCGGCTGAGTTTAGCCAAGGCCGCGCCAAGGCGCTACTCGATTGCCGGTACGTCGATGTCGTTGAGGGCGCAGGCCGCCGTCACCGTGTTTTGCAGCAGGCAGGCGATGGTCATCGGACCGACCCCGCCGGGAACCGGCGTGACGGCCGCCGCCACCTGTTTCGCGCCGTCGAAATCCACATCCCCGCAGAGCTTGCCATTCTTGCCGGGCTCGTCCGGCGGCAGGCGGTTCATGCCCACATCGATGACCACCGCGCCTTCCTTGATCCAGTCCTTGCGAACCATCCGGGCGCGGCCGACGGCCGCAACGAGGATATCGGCGCGCGCCGCCTCGCCGGCCAAATCCTCGGTCCGGGAGTGGGCGATGGTGACGGTACAGTTTTCGGCCAGCAGCAGCTGTGCCATGGGTTTGCCGACGATGTTGGACCGCCCGATGACCAGCGCCCGTTTGCCGGAGAGATCGCCGCCCAGCACGTCCTTGATCAGCATGAGGCATCCGAGAGGCGTACACGGCACCAGGCTCGGTTTCCCGGTAGACAGTTTTCCGGCGTTGATCACATGGAAACCGTCGACATCCTTGGCCGGATCGACGGCCGCCAGCACGGCGGCCTCGTCGATCTGATCGGGGAGCGGAAGCTGAACCAGTATGCCGTGGATCGACGGATCGGCGTTCAGTCCTTCGACCAGGGTCAGGAGCTGCTTCTGTGACGTATCCGCCGGCAGCGTATGCTGGACCGACTTCATGCCCACCTCCTCGGTGAGCCTGGCTTTGTTTCCTACATAGATCAGGCTTGCCGGATCCTCGCCCACCAAAACCACCGCGAGGCCGGGGGTGAGGTTGTGGTCTTCCTTGAGGGCCCGCACCTGAGCGGCCACCCGGGCGCGCAGGCCTGCGGCGAACGCCTTGCCGTCGATCAGTTTCGCATCGGCCATCGAGGGGATCCGTGGTCTCGTCCAACCCTGTTCGAGATATTCGGCGGCACTCTAGCCGGATCGTCCGGGATGACAACAATCTTCGTCGTCGAAATCCTGCCGATGAATTCGGGTGTCAGAGCAGGCGGACGCCGTATTCCCGGAGCAGGGAGCGCGCAAACCCGATTGCCAGGAGGACGACGATCGGCGACAGGTCGATTTGGCCGAAGGTCGGCATCCACCGCCGGACCCAGGCAAAGACGGGCTCGGTAATGCGGTAGAAGAAATCGGCGATCATGTAGACGAACTGGTTCGAGGTGTTGATCACCCGAAAGCCGATCAACCAGCTCAAAATGACCGCGATGATCACCGCGTACAGATAGAGACTCAGTACCGTGTCGATGAGCCACAGGATAGAAGCCATAACGGGTTTCCCAGGTCCGCAAACGAACGCCGGGAAACCTATACATATGGCCCGTTGCAGGCAAGTCACACGCCCGTCGGGCCGGGGACCGCGGCACTCTTGACAGAAAAGGGGCCCCGACACATTATCCCGCCTCCCCACCCCCGGGGCGGCGGTTTCGGGCGCCGGGACCATGGTTTAGGGGCCGTAGCTCAGTTGGGAGAGCGTCGCGTTCGCACTGCGCAGGTCAGGGGGTCCACTCCCCTCGGCTCCACCATTCTTCTCCAAAATTTCTTTACTTGCCGGGCCGAAAAGAGCTACTGAAGCCGGTCCATGACCGATTGGGCAGCCTTTTGCAGAAGGGACAGGGCGTTTTCACGCGCCGCCGTGTCAAACCGGCTGGCCAGGCCGGATATTGCAAGGGCTCCCCGGATTTCGCCATCTGCATGAAGGACGGGAACCGCAACCGCTGCGACGTCCGGCGAGCGCTCGCCGACGGAAATCGCGAAACCATCCCGGATAATCCGATTTTCCGGTCCGTTTGATCCGGCATGGGCAAGCAACACCCGCCCGGCCGCGCCCCGGTCCAGCGGCAACCGGACGCCCTCGTCCAAATGGTGCCGGATGGGATTGCGCGAGTTTTCCCGGTAAAGGCATACCCGTTCGTTTCCGTCCCGAACCGAAAACGAGGCCGTTTCGCCGGTCTCGTTCACGAGCTCGCGGAGCACCGGACGAATGAACTCGTCGAGGTCGAAATTGCGCCGGTAGCTGGACCCGAGCCGCCACAGGCTGGGTCCCAATCTGAACAAGCCCTTGTCATCGCGAATCAGGTAGCCGTATCGGCCAAGTGACGCAGCCAGCCGCAAGATCGTGCTCTTGTAGAGCCCGGTTTCCTCGGCGATTTCCGTCAGGGTGAGCTCGGCGCGCGTCTCCCCGAATGCCTCGAGTATGGATAGCGCCCTTTCAACCGCCTCGACCCGATCCTGCGCCATGTGTCCCGACCAAATATTTTGTCTGACAGAATAAGATTCTATTTTGCTTGCGCGGCTGGCGCGGCGCAATAGGCTATCGAGGGGGAATAAAGCTCATGAACGGGACGTCGTGAGACCGTTGGAGAAGATTCGGGTTCTCGACCTGACCAACGTATTGGCCGGCCCTTTCTGCTGTCATCAGCTTGCCCACCTCGGCGCCGAAGTCGTCAAGGTCGAGGCGGCGGGCCGAGGCGATCTTGCACGCCGGTTGGGCGGCGATTCCGAACTCAACGATCGGCGGATGGGCGTGTCGTTCCTCGCGCAGAATGCGGGCAAGAAATCGATTACCCTCAATCTCAAGGATCCCCGCGGCAAGGATCTTCTGAAACGGCTGGTCGGCGGCGCTCACGTTCTGGTCGAGAATTTCCGGCCCGGCGTCATGGACCGGCTGGGTCTCGGATGGCCGGTGCTCAAGGACGTCAATCCCAAACTCGTTTATGCCGCCATCTCGGGTTTCGGCCAGGACGGGCCCTGGGCGGATCGGCCTGCCTATGACCAGATTATCCAGGGCGCGTCGGGCATCATGTCGATCACCGGCGACGATCGGTCCGGACCGTTTCGCGTCGGCTACCCGATCGCCGACACCATCGGCGGTCTCACCGCGGCGATGGCCGTGTGCGCGGCGCTCAACAATCGGGACCAAGGGACGTTCATCGATGTCTCGATGCTGGAAGCGGTTTTGGCGACAACCGGATGGGTCATCTCCAACTGGTTGATTGCCGGCGTCCATCCCGGCGCCCACGGCAACGACAACATCACGTCATCGCCGTCGGGCACGTTTCAGGCCGCGGATGCGCCGATCAACATTGCCGCCAACAAGGAAGAGCAATGGCGAATTCTGGCGCGGCATCTCGGGCGGGAAGAGTTGACCGTGGACCCGCGATTCGCCACCCGGGAAGCCCGCAAGCGCAACCGGGCGGCCCTGACGGAACAAATCGAAAAGACCTTGAAGACGCGGCCGGCCCGGGACTGGGTCGAAGAGCTCAATCGGCTTGGCGTTCCGTCGGGCGTGGTGCTCAACGTGGAAACGGTATTGGAGCATGAGGTCATCGCGTCCCGCGGAATGCTGGGAACATTCGAAAACGTGCCGGGTGTCGGCCGCGACATCCAGGTGGTCAGAACCGGGGTCAAGCTGGACGGCGAAGCGCCAAGGGTCGACGATCCGCCCCCCGTTCTCGGCCAGCACAATGACGAGATCTACGGCGGCTTGGGGTTGGACGTCGACGAGGTCGGCACGCTCCGGGCGGAGGGAGTGATATGAATACTCGGTCGAACGACGTCCCGGACTGGTGGCAGACATCGATCATCGATATGGAGCCCGGCCGGATCGACATTCGAGGACGCCCGATTCAGCAGATTATCGGCCGCCTCTCGTTTCCCCAGATGATCTGGTTCACGGCCACGGGCCGCGAGCTTTCCGCCGAACAGGCCATGCTTTTCGAGGCCGCATTGGTCGCGGCCGTCGATCACGGTCCGCAGGCGCCGTCGATCGCGATCGCCCGGATGGCGATGACCTGCGGGATAGATATCAACAACGCCATGGCAAGCGGGATAAACGTCCTGGGCGACGTTCACGGCGGCGCCGGAGAGCAAGCCGTCGAACTCTACAATGCAATCGACGAACTCGCGGGCGGAGACGATGATCTTGACGACATTGTCGCGGACCGGATTGCCGCATGGCAGCGCGAGCGGGACCCCTATGTTCCCGGTTTCGGCCATCGGTTCCACAAGCCGACGGACCCGAGGGCGCCCCGCCTGCTGGGGCTGGTGGATGAGGCATCCGCCGGCGGGCATGTGTCCGGCCGCTATGCGGCGATCGGCCGTGCGGTCGAGCGATTGTTGGCGGACCGGAAAGGCAAGCCGGTCCCGATGAATATAGACGGGGCGACCGCGGTCATCTTTGGCGAGCTCGGATGTCCGCCAAAACTCGCGCGCGGGTTTTTCTGCCTGTCACGCGGCGTCGGCATCCTGGCGCATGCATGGGAACAGTCCCGGCAGGGTGGGCGCAACAAGGGCCCGACCCCGCCTCATTACCGGTGGACCTACGACGCTTCCGCGGATTGAGCGAGGGACACCCGGACGAGGGTTCCACCCGGCTCGCTTCGCGGAACGATGATTGCGTCCCCGTCATGACTTCGCGCGATTTCTCGGACAATCGACAATCCGAGCCCGCACCCCGGTGCGCTGGAGGCGTCGGATCGATAGAATCGCTCGAACACTCTCTCCCGTTCCTCCGCGGGAATGCCCGGACCGTCATCTTCCACCTCGAGGATTACTTCGCCCGAGCCGTTGGAGAGCCTGACCGATGATCGCGTTCCCGAGGGACAGTACGACAGCGTATTGTCGATCAGATTCCTGACCAGTTCCTCGAAGAGGGTTCGATCGCCCTTCAGCGGAATTGGTTCGTCGGAACCCTCGAAGCCCAAATCGATGTTCCTGGCCAACGCCGCGGGCACCATTTCCCGGGTGATTTCGACGCACAGCGCCCGAATATCGAACTCCTCGCCCTGAGGCCCGCCCTCAGTCGGAGCCGCACGGGACAGGCTCATCAACTGATTGATGAGCCGCGTGGTCTGTTCGGCCGATTCATGCAAGTGGGCCAAGGTCTTCTGGGTTTCGGCGGGGTCATTCTCCTTGAGCGCCAACTCGGTCTGGGTCTTGATGGCCGCCATCGGCGTCCTGAGTTGATGTGCGGCATTTGCCGTGAAGCGCTGCATCGCACCAATACTTCGCGCCAGTCGTTCCATCAGCTGATTGATCGAGGCGACAAGGTTCCGCACTTCGTAGGGGACCTCGTGCTCTATGGGCCGGAGGTCCTCCTTGTTTCGGCGATTGATGGCTTGTTCGAGCGTTTCCAACGGCTTCAGGCCGCGGGACAGTCCGAACCACACGATCATTGCGGCAACGATGATGATCAAGGAGAGTCTCAAGGCGGCGTCGCGGATGAGTTCTCCGATCAACGCATTCCGCGCCCCCACCGTTTCCGCCACCTTTATGGTCACCCGGGTCGACAGACGCGAACTGGACAGAAACCGGGACACCGCGCCGACGCGGACCCGCGATCCCTTGTATTCGGCATCGTAAAATACCGGCTGGTCACCGGGGCCGGCCAGATGATCGGGGATGCTCGGGAGGTCCGAGTAGCCGGTGATGAACTGCCTGTCGCTCTTCGACACCTGGTAGAAAACCCGGTCCTGGGCGGCGGATGTCAGCATTTCCAGGGCGACATACGGGACATCGACGACGATTTCGTCACCGTCGATGACCACTCGTTCGGCGATGGCCAGCGCCGAACCGAGAAGCACCCGGTCGAACACCTCGTTCGCGGCCCGGCGGGAATTCTCCCGAACGTCCAGCAGCAGAAACAGGCTGACGAAAGCCAGCGGGACGATGATCCAGAACGCCAGGCGGCGTCTGAGCGAACGGTTGCGCCAGCTCATGGGTTCTCCAGCAGGTATCCGAGCCCGCGGATCGTTCGGATATCGATCCCGGCGGGCCTCAGGCGTTTCCTGAGCCGGCTGATCTGGGTCTCGACCGCATTGGGGCTGACGTCGTGATCGAATCCCGCTAGGCCGTCCGCAATCTGATCCTTGCCCATGACCTCGCCGGCGTGACCGAGAAGCAGTTGAAGCAGGCTGAGTTCCCGCCGCGTCAGCTCCAAAGGCTCGTCACCGATCCAGGCCCGTCGGGCCACGGTGTCGAATTTGAGGGGGCCGTGAACGATCGTGGGCGAACTGTTGGCGGTGCGCCTCCGCAGGAGAGCCCTCACGCGAGCCTCCAGTTCCGGCAGATCGAACGGTTTGGTCAGATAGTCGTCCGCACCCCTGTCCAGCCCGGCCACGCGGTCCTTGACCTCATCACGGGCGGTGAGGATCAGGACCTGGGCATCGTCGCCCCGGCGGCGCATGCGGGTGAGGATTTCCAGGCCGTCCACACCGGGCAGGTTGAGGTCCAAGACGACCAGATCATAGGCTTGATGAGCGAGGATCGCATCCGCCTCTTCGCCGTCGTCAATCCGGTCAACGGCCATCCCCATGCCCGCCAGGGCCCGGGATACGCCGTCCGCCAACGCAGAATTGTCTTCAACGATCATCACCCGCATGCGAGAACGGTAATATAAGTCCGATTGTGAGTGAAGTTGGATGCCGGGACGTGACTAAATCCGCCGTTTTTTCCGGG
>CAZUGT010000128.1:0-24157 GCA_964620095.1 uncultured Rhodospirillaceae bacterium
TGATCACCCAGGACAAGGACATGGGGATCATCAACGCCTTCATCGACGGAGTGGGCGCGCCCGCCCCGTTGTTCAAGGCAACACTCGACCTGTACAAGGCCGCGCTGTCCCAGGGATTGGACAACAGCGACACCGCCTCGGTCTGCGCGGTACTGGAGAATATGGCCGGCATGGAACGCGATTAATCCGGCCCGGCCGGTCGACGAATCCCGATGCGCGGCCATGGCCATGGCCCGGGAAATTCGCTAAATTAGCCCGCATTTCCTGCCCTGCCAGCCCGACAGCGCCGCGCAGACCATGACCCTGGCGGGAAATGGGGGCTAGACAGGTGAACGGAACGGCAAATCCCAAGATCCAGCTCGAGGGCGTGACCAAGAGCTTCGGTGACGAGCATGTGCTGCGCGGCGTCGATCTGGAGGTCGGCGACGGCGAGTCGGTGGTGCTTGTCGGCCCATCGGCCTGCGGCAAGACCTTGCTGTTCAAGTGCATACTCGGATTGATCCCGCCCGATTCCGGGTCGATCAAGATCGACGGAGAGGAAACCGTCGGCCTCGCCCCCGACGAGCGGGAGCGGCTATTGCGGCGGGTCGGTATGCTGTTTCAGCAGTCTGCCCTGTTCGACAGCTTGAGAATCTGGGAGAACGTCGCCTTTCGGCTGATTCAAGGCCGCCGGGTGCCGCGTGCCGAGGCGCGCCGGCTGGCGGTGGACAAGC
Organism: uncultured Rhodospirillaceae bacterium; assembly: GCA_964620095.1. Taxonomy (GTDB): domain Bacteria; phylum Pseudomonadota; class Alphaproteobacteria; order Rhodospirillales; family UBA2165; genus JAJDXO01. The sequence continues at coordinate 714 of CAZUGT010000128.1, forward strand.
TTTCCCAAGTGGGAATGGACGCCGAGGTCGCTGATCTGTTGCCGGCGGAACTTTCGGGCGGTATGCAGAAGCGGGTCGGATTTGCCCGGGCGATCGCCGGTGATCCGGAGATCGTCTTCCTCGACGAGCCCACCGCCGGTCTCGATCCGATCATGAGCAATATCATCAACGAGTTGATCCTCGACGGGGTCCGCCAACTGGGCGCCACGACGCTGTCGATCACGTCGGACATGTCGGGCGCACGGATGATTTCCGACCGTATCGCCATGCTCCATGACGGCAAGATCATTTGGCAGGGACCGACGGATCAGGTGGATGCCGCCGACAACCCCTATCTCGACCAGTTCATCCACAGCCGCGCCGAAGGCCCCATAGAGACGGTGATCACCCCCGATCCCGCCTGACAGCCGCCAAGTGCTTGCCGCTCCGCCGCTGAAGTGATAGCCAACTTGAATGTCCAGCCCTGCGCCGAAACCCCTCGTCGGAATTCCCACCAGCGTGATGGAACTTACCAGCCGCCGTCATCGGGCCCATTACATCGGCCTGAACTACCCGGAGGTGGCGGCAGTGTTCTCCGGAACGATGCCGGTTCTCCTGCCGTCGCGCGCGCATGACCTCGACGTCGAAGGAACCTGCGCGCAGATCGACGGGCTGCTGCTCTCCGGCGGGCGGGCGAACATCGAGCCTCATCACTACGGGGGACCGCCGTTTCCCGACGACGAGCCCATCGATCCCGACCGGGACAACATGGTTCTGCCGCTGATCCGCGGCTGCGTCGATGCCGGCGTGCCGGTCTTCGGAACCTGCCGCGGCCTGCAGGAGATGAACGTCGCTCTCGGCGGAAGCCTGCACTACCGGATTCATTTGCTGCCCGGCAAGATGGACCACCGGATGCCGCGGGGCGACGACGTCACCGTCGAAGACGTCATGGGCCCCAAGCACACCGTCAAACTGACGAGCGGCGGCCTGCTTCATTCCCTCGTCGGCAAGGACGAGGTGATGGTCAATTCGCTGCACGGTCAGGGCGTGGACCGGCTTGCGGACGGCTTTGACGTGGAAGCCGTATCGCCGGACGGGGTCATCGAAGGAATCAACCTGGGCGGCGCCAAGTCGTTTGCCGTTGGCGTGCAATGGCACGCCGAATGGAAGCCCGGCGAACACGAACTGTCGAAAAAGCTGTTCGAGGCCTTCGGGGACGCGGCACGGGAACGGGCCGCCAAACGGCGCAACGGTGTCGGGTCGATCGGTTAGAGCCGATCTAGGAACTCGATAAGTTGTCTTCCAGCGCGGTCCGCAGGTCCCCCTCGATCCGCGACGCCTTCCCCGTCTCTCCATCCACGTACACGGTGACGGTCTCGGCGGCGGCGATACATTTGTCTCCCTGAAATATCCCCTGCCCCATCGTATAGGAACTGCCGCCGACCCGCAGGACGACGGTTCCCACATCGACCTCACCCGGGTAGCTCAACTCCGAAACATATTCCACGGTGAACTTCACCACCACGAAGCCGGCGAGAATATCCACGGCCCCGCCGGGCATCTTGGCGATACGGAAATCGACCCGGCCGTCCTCGAAGAATTGGTTGATGGCGATGTTGTTGACATGGTTGTTGGGGTCGAGATCATTGTAGCGGATTCGCTCGGTGACCCAGGTCGCATAGCCCTCGCGGGTTCGCAATGCGGGGTCGGGGACCGGTGCAGGTGTCGTATCGCTCATGGAAGGGTTTTACTCGGCCGGGGCCGTTTCGGCGAGCACGGATCGCATGGACGCCGTCATGTCCATTTCATCCCGCAGGCGATCACGGGCGCCAGGTGACGTATCTGCCGCCGGCTAGCCTCTGACCTCGGACTGTTTCCGCGCCGCCTTGACCCGTGAAACGCGGCCCTTGGCCTCGTTCACATCCTTCTTGGTCCGGGTGGGCGGCAGACGCTTGCCCTTGGGCAAGCCGGTCAGGAACCACTCGGCGAAGGTATCGGGATGGGGGTCGTAGCTCTTGGGCTTCCAGTTCTCGGTGCAGAAGTCCTCATCGCAGAAATATTCGTTGGGGGCGCCGACGGGGCTCTGGACATACCAGAAGTAGCACGACGAGACGATATGCCGGCCGGGTCCGACAGCGGTTTCCCATCCGTTCTTCTGCATATACTGGCCGCCGCCGATCATCTCGCTGACGTCGCGCACCGCAAAGGCCAAATGGTTGAGGCCCGGCGCATCGTCGTGAAGGAAAAACACCTGATGGTGTCCGGCGCGGATGGCCGAGCGGAGAAACACGCCGCGGCCGGTGTAGCGGTCGGTGAGGTGGAATCCCAGCCGCTTGCGGTAAAAGGTCTCCATCTCCTTCAGGTCGGGGACGTTAAAAACGATGTGGCCAATTCCCACCGGTTTGGCGCGGTCGTAATAGATCGCGCGCTCGTCGACCCGGTGGACGTTTTCCGGACCGTTCATCGGGATGATCACGGGCTTCACGTTGATCCGCCGGCTGACCCGGAAGCCGAGGCACAATCCCATCGGATCGGTCACATAGAACGTGCCGTCCTGGTCCTCGGTGATTTCGTGATCCCTTGCGAGATCGGCCTTGAGCGCCTTCAGGTTGTCCCGGGTATCGACGCCCCAGACCAGAATCCGGATGGTGGAGCCCCTCTCGAAGGCCGGCGGCAGGTGCTTCGCCGTCCGCGGGAAGATCTCGACGCGGGATTTGTTGGACGCTTCGTAGATCGAATGCTTCGGCGAACTCTTGATCTTCTTGAGGCCGAAGTCGGTATAGAACTGCTGCGCCTTCTTCATGCTCTCGACGCCGAAGACCACGCGATCGACACCTACGATAGCCATATTTCCTCACCCGCGATGGACGACTGTTGTTCGCGGCGGACATTAGCACCCGCGGGCGGCTGCCCAAATTAGGCCGCCCCGGTTGTCCGTCGCTCGGTCAGCTATTGAAGTCCAGCATGGCCGGCGAGATCAAGACGCCGAACGCTTCGCACCAGATGACGACGCTCTTGAAGTCCTTCAGGTTCACCGAGGCGGGGATGGCGTAGTTCTGGCTGCCCTTGAAGGCGCGAAGCCCGCCGAGGTCGAAATACTCGGCGTTCTTGACGTCGGCCGAGCGTTTGATGCCGGCCGCCTTCGACAAATAGACGTGGTACTTCGGCCCCGGGCCGACGTTGAAATCCTTGCCCAGGTGAACCTCGTCGGCAAAGACCGTTACCTTGCCGGAGCCGAAATGCACCGGATCTGCGGGATTTGCGTGAATGAACGTGCCGGTTGCGACCACGGCCTTGGTGTCGGCTATGGCTTCGTCGGCAACGATGTCCGACTGGAATATGTACGGGAACACGAAGATGCCGACCGCAAACCCGAAACCCGTGCCGGCGACACCGCCCAAAAGGAACCAAAAGACAATCTTCTTCATCGCGTACTCTCCATCAGCAACAATGCGCTCTCGCCCGGCCGATAAATGACTTACACCAGCTGGTATTCCCCATCCGGCGAAACTTCTCCCACGGAAACCAGCCGGCCCGTGTCGACCATATGGATGATGTGGGCGAGAACCGAACGCCGGGCCGCGGGAACAAGCCGCGCATCGAGCCCCTGGTACATGGAACTAACCATCTCGGGGATTCGATTCAACCCTTGTTCGATGCACTTGGTGATCTGGGTCTCCCGCTGCCGGCGGTGGCCGATCAATGCCCGGACGTACGGCCTCGGATTTTCCACGGGATGGCCGTGGGTCGGCCAATAGACGGCATCGTCCCGTTCGGTGAGACGTTGAAGACTCGCCATATAAGCGCCCATGTCGCCATCCGGCGGGGAGACGACGGTGGTCGACCAGCCCATCACATGATCTCCGGGAAACAGTGCGTTCTCTTCCCGGAGTGCGTAACACATGTGGTTCGAGGTATGGCCCGGCGTGAAGACGCATTCCAGGCTCCACCCCTCTCCCTCTATGACATCGCCGTCACGGACCTCCACATCGGGGATGAAGTCCCGGTCTCCTCCTTCCTCCAGCGTCGGGCTGTCCCCCGTCGTCTGGCCCGAACCGTGGGGGCCGTAGGCATAGGTCATGGCGCCGGTTGCCCCCTGCACCGGTCCTGCCGCCGGGGAATGATCGTGGTGCGTATGGGTGACGACGATGTGCGACACGGTCTCGCCGGAGAGCCCCTTCAACTGGGCGTCGATATGTTCCTCCAGGTCCGGACCGGGATCGATGATCGCCACCTCTCCATGCCCGACGACGTAGGTCCCCGTCCCCTTGTAGGTAAACGGGCCGGGATTGCGGGCGACGATGCGCCGAATCAACGGCGAAACCGTCTCCATCACCGCATACTCGGCATCGAAGTCACGCCGGAATTTAAGCTCGCCGGTCATGTGCGGAGTATACGGCTATTCTTCGGGGTTTCGAGACGGGAGACGCAGGGACGCCTTCACACCGGGCCGGGCATCTTCGAGGTGCAGCTCTCCATCGTGCAGATGGGCAATTGCGCGGACCAGGCTCAGGCCCAGGCCGCTGCCGGTACTGTTGCGGCTGGCTTCGAGCCGGACGAATCTCTGGATTACCCGCTCGCGATCGTCTTCCGGAATTCCCGGGCCCGAATCGGTCACCGAGATTTCGACCGCGTCCCCGGACCGGTCGGCGCGAATCACGATGGCGCCGCCGGTTTCCGAATACTTGATGGCGTTGTCGATGAGATTGGCCAGCGCCTGGGACAGAAGCTGCCGGTCGCCTGCGAAGTCGATTTTCCCGTGAACCGCCGCCGAGAGGCCGAGGCCATTTTCCGCCGCCGCCGGCTCGTAGAGTTCGGCGAGATCGTCGATGAACGGGCCGAGGTCGATCGTCTCCAGTGAAATCTCCAGTTGTCCCGCCTCGGCCTTGGCGATGTTCAGCAAAGCGTTGAAGGTGGTCAGAAGATCATCGGCTTCGGAGATCGTCGCCTCGAGCGCGTCGCGGAACTGTTCCACACTCCCATCGCCCATGAGCGTAACCTCGAGACGGCTTCTGAGCCGGTTCAAGGGACTGCGAAGATCGTGGGCGATATTGTCGGTAACCTCGCGGAGGCTGTTCACCAGCCGCTCGATCTGGTCGAGCATCTCGTTGAGATTGAGCGCCAGTTGGTCCAATTCGTCGTTGGCGCCCCGGACCGGGATTCGCTGATCCAATTCGCCGGCCATGATTTCCCGGCTGGTCCGGTTGATGACCTCCACGCGGCGCAACAGGTTGCGGCTCATGAGAATGCCGCCCGCCAAGCCCAGCGCCAAGGTCAACGCCAGCGCCCACGCGAGCGAGGTGCGGATGAACTCGATAACCTCGGATTGGCCATGGATGTCGCGGCCGACCAGCAGCTGAAATTCACCGGGAACGATCAGGTGCCGCGCGCGGGCCGGATGAGTTTCGACCCTGCCCCCGATGGGGCGTCGGTAGGGAAATTCCAGCCATCCGCCCGGCTGGGTTTCCGCCTCCGGCCAGGCGTTCAGGTTCCCGGCAATCACGAACCGGTTGCCGTCGGTCAGCAGATAGAGGCTCTGGCGTTGATTGCGGCTGCGCTCCCGAACCACATCGGCGAGCCCCACCAGTCCCGAACGGCGATACTGTTCCGACAGGCCGGTGATCTCCGCGGCGATGGTTTCATCGGTCTGCGACGTGGTGAGCCGGGCGGTCGACCAGTAAATGAAGCCGAGCAGCAACAAGACCGAGGCGCCGAACACCGACAGGTAGATCAGCGACAGCCGGAAGGTCGATGTCTTGAACAGCTTAGGAAGGTTCACGAAGACAATACCCCGCCCCCCGGACCGTATGGAGCAGTTGCCGGTCGAAGTCCTTGTCGATCTTGGCCCGCAACCGGCTGATATGGACGTCGATAACGTTGGTCTGGGGATCGAAATGATAGTCCCAGACGTTTTCCAGCAGCATGGTCCGCGTCACCGTCTGGCCGGCATGGCGCATGAGATACTCCAGGAGCCGGAACTCCCGGGGCTGCAGGGTGAGATCCACTCCCGCACGCCTGACCTGGCGGCTCAGCAGATCCATTTCCAGATCGGCGACGGACAGCCGGGTTTCCACCTGCTCGGGATTGCGGCGCCGAACGAGCGCCTCGATCCGCGCCAACAGTTCGGCGAACGCATATGGCTTTACGAGATAATCGTCGCCGCCGGCCTTCAGTCCCTTGACCCGGTCGTCGACGTCACCAAGGGCGCTCAGGAACAGGATGGGCTCGTCTATGCCCTCGGCGCGCAGCCGGTTGACCACGCTCAGGCCGTCCAATTTGGGCAGCATGCGGTCGACCACGAGAACGTCGTAGCCGCCCCCGGCCGCAAGGGCATAGCCCTCCTCGCCGTCGGCGGCATGATCAACCACATGGCCGCTCTCGGACAGGCCCCGCCGCATGTAGTCGGCGGCTTCCAGATCATCCTCGATCACCAAAATACGCATGGCAGCCTTCATTCTCCGGCAACCCTAAGGTAGTTCAAATTTTGGCGCATTTCACCTGGGCCTCAAAGGGAACGGTGCCCGGCCCCAATCGGGCGCCGGACACCGTCCACCCCGTCCCGAGGTAATTCTAGGCGTTGCGGAGGGGCAGCGCGACGAAGCGTTCATTGCCGCGCCGCTCCACAAGCAGCAGCACCGCGGACCGGTCGACCGCGCCGGCCCGCTCGATCGCATCGGCGACATCGGCCGGGGTTTCGACCGATTTGCCGGCGACCGAGACGATCACGTCGCCCCGGCCGAGGCCTTGGCGCGCCGCGGGGCTGCCGGGCTTGATGGCGGTGATCACGACGCCTTCCGTATCCCGGTCCAGCCCGAAGGCGCGGCGGGTCTGCCGGTCCAGCGCCGCCAATTCGAGGCCCAGCGCATCGCCGGTCTCCGCCTTGGCGACCGGTTCGGCATTGGGCGAGCTTCCGATACGCACCTCGATGGTGCGCTTCCGGCCGTCGCGCCAGACCTCCATCTCGGCCTCATCGCCCGCCTGCAGGGAACCGATGATCCGGGGCAGATCCTTGAGGCGCTCGACGGTCTTGTCGTTGACCTCCAGGATCACATCGCCACGCTTCAGTCCGGCCTTATCCGCCGGACTGCCATCGGTCACCCGGGACACCAGCGCGCCGGCGGCCTCTTCGAGATCGAGGCCGGCCGCCAGTTCTTCGGTGACAGCCTGGATATGGACGCCGAGCCAGCCCCGCTGGACTTGCCCATCGTCCTTCAAGTCTTCGATGACGGTCTCGGCAAGCGACGAGGGAATGGCAAACCCGATGCCCACGTTGCCGCCCGACGGCGAGAAGATGGCGGTATTCACCCCGATCACCTCGCCCCGCAGGTTGAAGGCCGGACCACCGGAATTGCCCTGGTTGATCGGCGCATCGATCTGCAGGAAGTCGTCAAACGGTCCCGCGCCGATGTCGCGATCGCGGGCCGAGATAATTCCGATCGTCGCCGTCTTGCCGACGCCGAGCGGGTTGCCGATGGTCACGATCCAATCGCCGACCCGCATATCGGCGGAGGATCCGAATGAAACTGTCGGCAGATCGCGCTTGGCATCGATTTTCAAAAGGGCGAGATCGGTCTTTTCATCCTGTCCGATGAGCTTCGCCTCGTACTTCTTGCCGTCATGCATGACGACGGTGATTTCGTCGGCGCCATCGATGACATGATGGTTGGTGACGATCAGCCCGTCCTTTTCGATGATGAAGCCGGAGCCGAGCCCGTGGGCCCGGGGACCATGGGGCTGGCCTCGGAATTGGGGCATTTCGGGCATTCCGAATTGCCGGCTTCCATCCTCGCCGAAGAAGCGCCGGAAGAACTCGTCGAATTGGGGCGGCACCCGGCCGGACGAGAACACCGGACCTGCGGCCTTTTTCTCGACCCGGATGGTAACCACGGCGGGGCTCACCCGCTCCACCACATCGGCGACATTTACCGGCATCGCGGGGACGGACGCCTGGACGGATTTCACCGCTTCGGCGGAATTCGCCTGGGATGTCCGGTCCAACTGGTCGGCGAATGCGATCCCGCCGGCGATCGTGCCGGTCGCGAGAGCCGTGATTGCCGTCAATGCGAGAAGTTTTGACTTCGGTGTTTGTAAGCGTTGTTTTCGCATCTCAATTCTCCTTGAAATCAAACGAATTTCAGGGCATCGGAAGCGCCAGCCGGCGTGATTTCCAATGCCGTCGGGAATTGAGACTAACGAGTGCCGTCTAACCCCTACCTGTCCGGCAGATTACCATTCGGTAATGTTTGCCCAAAGCGGTCGAAGGCGATGAGGAAAACCTCAACGCCTGATCCCGCCACCCAGCACTTTCTCCACCAACCGCACCCAAAACGATGCCCCGATGGGGAGGATCTCGTCGTTGAACTCGTAGCGCGTATTGTGGAGCGGATAGGTTTCCCGGTCCGGGAATCCGGCGCCAAGGCGGACAAATGTGCCCGGCCGCTCGTTCAGCATGAACGCGAAATCCTCGGACGCCATGGTCGGCGGATAGGCCTGCTCCAGATTTTCCTCGCCGACCACGTCAACCGCCACCGAACGGGCAATCTCGCTTTGCGGACCGTTATTGACCAGCACCGGATAGAGCTGTTCGTACGAGACGTCCGCGCTGCCGCCGTGGGCCGACGCGATGCCACCGGCGATTTGCTCGATCTGCGGCTTGATGGTCTTCTCCGGATCGAGGGCGAAGGACCGGACCGTTCCGCCCAGCACCGCCTGATCGGGGATCACGTTCATGGCGTCACCGGCGTGAAACTGGGTTACCGATACGACGATGGCGTCGATGGGATTGGTGGCCCGGCTCGAGATGGTCTGAAGTCCCGAGACGATTTCCGCACCGATCACCACCGGATCGATCCCCTGGTGGGGCGCCGCGGCGTGGCTGCCGCGCCCCTTGACGACGATCTCGAATCTCGCCGCCGATGCCATTCCCGGCCCCTCGCCGATGCTGATTTTGCCGGCCGGCATGTTGGGCCAGTTGTGCATGCCGTAGACGGTGTCGGCGGGAAACTTGTCGAACAGTCCCTCCTCCACCATCACCTGGCCGCCGCCCGCCATCTCCTCGGCCGGCTGGAAGATGAAATGAACGGTGCCGTTGAAATTTTTCGTCTCCGCGAGGTGCTTGGCGGCGCCCAACAGCATGGTCGTATGCCCATCGTGCCCACAGGCGTGCATCTTGCCGGGCACCTGGGACTTGTACGGAAGGTCGGTCTGCTCGGGCATGTCGAGAGCATCCATGTCGGCGCGAAGGCCTATGGAGGGTCCGTCGCCATTGACCAGCGTGCCGACGACGCCAGTCACCGCCATGCCCCGATCAATCTCGACGCCGAACGCCGAAAGCTTTTCGGCCACCAAATCCGACGTCCGATGCTCTTCGAACGCGGTTTCCGGATGAACGTGAATATCCTGCCGCCAGGACGCCATTTCGTCCTTGAGGGCGTCGAGTTCCTTGATGACCGGCATCGTGTTCCCCGTTCCAGATTAAGCCCCGGGGAGTTTGGCCAATACGGGCCGTTTGCTCAACCACCCCTTGGCCTTGACTTGCCGTTTCCATGGGCCAAGTCTCTATTCCTGCGCTGCTCCGGGGATTTTCATGACCGCCAATCTGCCAGCCGACCTTGATGCCGAGGAGGTCAACCGGATCGTCGATGCGGCCATCGCCGAAGATGTGGGCAAGGGCGACATCACGTCCCGGGCGGTCATCCCCAAGGAAACGGATTTCGAGGGCGTCATGGCGGCGCGGGAACCCGTTGTCGTCGCCGGGCTTTGGACCGCCGGGCTGGTTTTCGAAAAGTTTTCCCCCGGGATTTTATTCGAAGCGCTCATCGCCGAGGGCGAGGCGGTCGAGGCGGGAACCGCCTTGGCCCGGATTTCCGGTCCTGCGGGCGAGCTTCTCGCCGCGGAGCGCACGGCCATAAATTTCGTCCAGCATCTTTCCGGCATCGCGACACTCACGCGGGTCTACGCCGACGCCATTGCCTCGGAAAACACGGTGCTTCTGGACACCCGCAAGACCATTCCGGGCCTCAGGCAGCTGGAGAAATACGCGACCCGGATGGGCGGGGCGACCAACCACCGCATGCGCCTCGACGATGGCGTGCTGATCAAGGACAACCACGTGGCGGTCGCCGGCGGCATCGGCGAGGCGGTTCGCCGGGCCATCGATGCCGGCCTGATGCATGTCGAAGTGGAGTGCGACACCTTGGCACAGGTCACCGAGGCCGCGGACTCGGGCGCGGAGCGCATCCTGCTGGATAACATGAGCCCGGAGGACATGCGCCGGGCCGTCGAAATCATCGATAACCGCTGCACCACCGAAGCGTCGGGCAACGTGACCCTGGACAATATCAAGGCGGTCGCGGCGTCCGGTGTCGACTATGTCTCTGTCGGGCGGCTGACCCACTCGGCGCCCTCGGCGAATATCGGGCTCGATTGGACCCCGGCGGCGTAGCCGGCTTTAGGACATCCCCACGATCTCCCCGTCCGAACCGATCGAGATCGAATTGGCCGCCGGTTCCCGCGGCAGTCCGGGCATGGTCATCATGTCGCCGCAGACCGCGACGATGAATCCGGCCCCGGCACTGAGCCGGATTTCCCTCACCGGGAACGGAAAATTCGCCGGCGCCCCGAGCGCTTTCGGGTCGGTCGAGAAACTGAATTGGGTTTTGGCGATGCACACCGGCACATCGCCCCACCCGGCCGCTTCCAGGTCCCGAATTCGCGCGGCAGCCGCGCTCGACAGCTCGATGCCGTCGGATCGATAGACCTTGCGCGCAATGGCGCCGATTTTCTCGGCGATGGGGGCGTCCAGATCGTAGGTGAAGTTGGGCTCGGCCGGCTCCCCGGCGGTCGTCTCGACGACGGCGCGGGCAAGGCTTTCCGCGCCGGCGCCGCCGTCCGCGAAGTGGGTGCTCTCCTCGAAGCGAATATCGTCGGCGGCGCAGAGTTCGGCCAGTTTCGCCGCCTCGGCATCTCCATCGGCCGCGAAGCGATTCAGGGTGACGATCACCGGCAGCCCAAAATTCCGCATGTTTTCCGCGTGGCGGCTCAGGTTCGCAAACCCCGCGGCGACGGCATCGACGTTTTCATTTTCGATGTCGCCCAATCCCACCCCGCCATGGGACTTGAGGGCGCGGATGGTCGCGACAATCACCGCCGCCGATGGGCGAAGGCCGGTAAGCCGGCATTTGATGTCGATAAACTTTTCCGCGCCGAGATCGGCGCCGAAACCGGCTTCGGTCACCACGAAATCGGCGAGCTTCAAACCCGCGCGCGTCGCCGCGACGGACGAGCACCCATGGGCAATGTTGGCGAAGGGACCGCCATGAACCAGGGCCGGCGTGCCCCCGGCGGTCTGAACAAGGTTCGGCCGGATAGCATCCTTCAGCAGGACGGCCATTGCCCCCGCCGCGTCAATATCCCCAGCAGTGACCATTTCCCGCTGCCGGGTCCGACCGACGACAATGCGGGAAAGCCGCTGGATGAAATCATCCGCTCCCTCGGCAAGGCAAAGGATGGCCATGACCTCGGAAGCCGCAGTGATATCGAAACCGCCTTCCCGGGCAAATCCGTTCGAGACCCCGCCGAGCGAGAGGGCGACCTGCCGAAGGGCCCGATCGTTCATGTCGAGGACACGCGGCCAACTGACCCGCCGGGAGTCCAGGCCGGTCCGGTTGTCCCAATAGATGTGATTGTCGATCATCGCCGCCAACAGATTGTGCGCGGCCGTTACGGCGTGGAGATCCCCGGTGAAATGCAGGTTGATGTCGTCCGACGGCTCGATGGTCGATTTGCCGCCGCCGGTCCCGCCGCCTTTCATGCCGAAGACGGGACCCAGGCTGGGCTCGCGAAGGCAAACGACCGCCCGTTCACCGATCTTCGAGAGACCATCCGCCAATCCGATGCTCGTGGTGGTCTTTCCTTCGCCATAGCGGGTGGGGGTCATCGCCGTGACGAGAATCAGTTTGCCATCGGTTTGCCCGTCGAGGCCATCCAGGAATTTCGAGGAGAGTTTGGCCTTATGAGTACCGTAGGGCTCAAGGGCGTCCACTGGAATGTCGAGTAGCGCGCCGATCTCACCGATCGGCCGCAAGAACTGTCCTTCGTCTGTCTCCCCGGCCATGCCGCGTGCTCCCAGCCCTTAACCCTGACCCGTTTGCCCGGAATCATATCAGTTCACGGGACGAAGAAAAGAATCTACAACTGGATGCCGCAGCCGGAATGGGCGGCTTCCCAACGCCGTCCTGCCCTCTCATCTTCAATGGCCGGGGTGCCGGAATTGGCCCGATCCGCTTTCAAGCTTCTCCGTATGGCGATCTCGACGGTGCTGGGAAACCGGCCCAAGGGTTACTTCATTCCGTACCGTCATGCGGCGGCAATGCCGCCGCCGGACTCGACCGCCTATCCCGCCATCGCGGAACTGTTCGCTGCCGCCGAAGAGCGCCAGCGGAAGTTCCTACGGAACATCAAAAAATATGCTGAAGATATTGAAAAAATTGGTGAAAACAACCCGCCGAAGCCCCGATGGAATCAGGATTGGTTCCCCCGGATGGACGCCGTGGCCGCCTATGTCATGGTGCGTGAATTCCAACCCCGGCGGATCATCGAAGTCGGCTCCGGCCACTCCACCCGTTTTATGGCGCGGGCGGTCCGGGACGGCGCTCTTTCGACCCGAATAACCGCCGTCGATCCGGGTCCGCGCGCGAAGATCGACGGCTTGGATTTGGAGGCGATCTCCAAACTGGTCCATGAGGTTCCCCGGGAGCTGTTCGGGGAACTCGGCGCCGGGGACATTTTGTTCATCGACTCGAGCCACATCCTGATGCCCGGCACCGATGTCGATTACCTGTTCAACTCCGTACTGGCCCGCCTGCCGTCCGGCGTTCTGATCCACATCCACGACATTCTGTTGCCGGACCCCTACCCCGACGCCTGGACGTGGCGCGGGTACAACGAGCAATTGGGTGTCGCCCTGCTGCTTCAGGGCGGCGCGTACGAAATTCTGTTTTCCAGCCGCTATGCGGTGACGCGGCTGCGAAAATCCTTCGAGGAAACGGCAGCGGCGGGGTTGCCCCTCAACGAAGGGGCCCTTGAAACCAGCCTGTGGTTACGCAAGCTCTGAGCCGGGCGCCCGGCTGGCGCGGGTGAGGATGTAAATCGAGACCGGCGCCATGACCAGGAACATCAATGCCGGCGCCACCCAATCCTGAGCTACGAACAGGGTCACATAGACCAAACTCGCGGTCATGGAACCGATGGCCAGGGCCTTGGCGTAGACCGGGATAACCCTGTGCCGTTCCCAATTGATCAACAACGGGCCAAAACGCGGCCGGCTGTATAGCCAGCCGTAAAATCGCGTCGACGAACGGGCGAAACACCATGCGGCAATAATCAGGAAGATGGTCGTCGGCAATCCGGGGACAACGGTGCCGATGGCGCCGAGGACGACGAAGAACACGCCCGCGCCGATCAACACCGGCCTGAGCACGGGGCCGGCGGCGGGAACCGGGCAGTTGTCCCTTGGCAGTGGCGCGGCGCTATTCTTGCCCGGATTTTCGATCTCGTTCATACTTCATAATATGTGAACGGTGTTACCGTTTGACAACCGCCGCGGCCAATAAAGCCGAGGTCAGCCGTTGATGCCCAATTCTTCCCGTTCATGCCATTTCATACGGGTCTCCCGGATCGTCCGGTCGGTCCCGGCCGTTTCGGCGCCCAATTTTTGCGCCCAGGCCCACCAATTATCCTGCACCTCGAAATTCCCGTAGTCCGGATGCTGTGTGACGAGCAGCCGGTAGATGGCCTCTATGTGGGGAACCGACACCTCCTCCTGGCTGAGGCTCCGCACGGTAATTCCGTCACTCTGCATCCGGCCGGGATGTTTCCCCATCGTCCACGTATAGTCGTCGAACAACAGCCAGCCGCCGGGCCGCAAGAGTTTGTCCGCCAAAAAAAATGCCAGCCCGTCGACGGTCCAATTCTTCGCCCCATCGATGAAACAGAAGTCATAGCACGGCTCGCACACCCCGTTCCCGGACTGCGCCTCGATCCGCTTTTTCAGAAACCAGGTGTATGAGTTCTTTTCCCGGTGAATGGTGACCCGGCCGCCCAGCCCCGTCCTTTCGAGCAGCCCTTCGAGATTCGGGTCCCGGTCGCCCGCGGTGAGCAGGTCGACCGTATCGAGATGCCCATAACCTTCCTCCTCCATGGCGGCGGCCAGATAGACCGATGACACGCCATGGGCATGGCCCAGTTCCAGGCACCGCTCGGGGCGATGGTTGACGACGAACTGGTAAAGCTCCCAGCCCTCGTCGACGCCCAGATACGGAATGCCGTCCAATGCGGCACGGACATCATCGAATTTCATGGTCGAAACCTAACGGGCCCGCCCGCCCCCGTCGAGGCGGCTACTTGTAGGGATCGGCCGCGTCGCGCAGTCCGTCGCCGAGGAAATTGAAGGCGAGGACGACGATGATCACCGGCACCATGGGAGTCATCAGCCACGGGAACAACACCACGGCCTCGATATTCTGGGCTTCGATGAGCAGGACCCCCCAACTGGTGATCGGCGGACGAAGACCAAGCCCGAGGAAACTGAGCGCGGTCTCCGCCAGGATCATCGTCGGGATGGACAGGGTCGCCGAGGCGATCAGGTGGCTCATGAAGTTGGGCAACAGGTGGCGTCCAATGACCCGCGACGGCTTCGCGCCCATGAGTGTGGCGGCCGTCGCGAAATCTTCTTCCCTGAGCGCCAGCAGTTTGGATCGAACCGCGCGCGCCAGCCCTGGCCAGTCGACCAGCGCCAATATGAGCGTGATGCCGAAATAGACCAGAATCGGGCTCCAACTGGCCGGTAGCGCCGCGGACAGCGCCATCCACAGGGGCAATTCCGGCAGCGAGCGAAGAATCTCGATCACCCGCTGCACCAGATTGTCGACCCAGCCGCCGAAATAGCCGGCGAGGCCGCCGATGACGATGCCGAGAATGAAACTGAGGGTGATGCCGATCAGCCCAACCGTCAGCGAAATGCGGGCGCCATAGAGAATTCGGGACCACATGTCGTGTCCCAGCCGATCCGTACCCAGAAGGAAGAACGTCCCGCCTTCGGCCGGGCAGACCAGGTGGAAATCCGCCTCCACCATGCCCCAGAACCAATAGGGATCGCCGGAACAGAAGAATCTGAGCGGCTGTACTTCGTCGCGGTTGGCGGAATATTCCCGCTGCAGCGTCTCGAGGTTCAGCGTTTGCTCCAAGCCATAGACGAAGGGCCCGACAAATTCGCCCTCATGGAAGAAGTGAATGCCCTGCGGCGGGGCATGCAGAAAATCCTCGCTCCGTGCCGACAGTTCGTAAGGAGCCAGGAACTCCGTGATCAAGACACTGAAGTACATGACCGCCAAAACGATGCCCGAAGCGACGGCAAGGCGGTGGCGCTTCAACCGCCACCACATCATCTTCCACTGCGACGCCAGGAAATATTTTTCCTGCTCCGCCGTCAGGGCCTCGATCTGCTGCGGGTTGAACGGCTCCGAGGAGACGAAATGCCGATTGCCGTTGCTCATTTCGCGGCCCCCCCGGTCAGGCGGATTCGGGGATCGAGAACGGCGAGCGCCAGATCGGACAGGAACATGCCGATCACGGTCAACACCGCGACGAACATCAGGACCGCGCCGGAGAGGAAGAAGTCCTGGCTCTGGAGCGCGCGGACGAGCGGCGGACCGACCGTCTCCAATCCCATGACAATGGAGACGATGACCGATCCCGACACCACTTGCGGCAGCAGGTTGCCGATATCCGCGATGAAGGGATTGAGCGCCATCCGCAACGGATACTTGACCAGCAACTTGCCCTCGGCGAGGCCCTTGGCGCGGGCGGTCACCACATATTGCTTGTAGAGCTCGTCGAGAAGGTTGGCGCGCAGCCGCCGGATCATGCCCGCCGTTCCCGCCGTGCCGATGATGATCACCGGCGCCGCCAGGTGTTCGAGGATCGACAGCGCCTTGGCGAAGGACATGGGCTGATCCAAAAACTCCGGCGCCATCAACGTCCCTATGGACGTGCCGAAGAACCGGTTGGCGGCATACATGAGAATGAGGGCCAAAAGGAAGTTGGGCGTGGCCAACCCCAAAAAACCGAGGAAGGTCAGGCCGTAATCGCCCCAGCTGTACTGATGGGTCGCCGAATAGACCCCGATCGGGAACGCAACGATGTAAATGAACAGCACCGAGAAGAAGTTCACGACGATGGTCAGGAATATTCGATCGCCCAACACGTCCTGAACCGGCAAATCCAACTCGAAGGAGAAGCCGAGATCACCCTGCAGCAAGCCGCCGACCCAGACCAGATATTGCTGCCACAACGGCTTATCGAGCCCATATTGCTCGCGCAGGAATTGGATCTTCTGCCGATCGACGCTCTCGCCTTGGCTCTCCAACTCGGCAATGACCGATGAGAGGTAGTCGCCCTCCGGCAGGTTCACGATGATGAATACCAACGCGCTGATGATGGCCAGCGTGACCACCATCACCAGTGTCCTGCGCGCGAGATAGTTCAGCATGTCAGGCCCGTCTCCCAGCTACCCGTCCGGGCGGTATCAGTTGCCCGCGAACCAGAAGGTATCGGGCCGGTACACGCCAAAGTGCGCGCCCGGTTCCCAATTGTAGATCGCCTTCTTGGGAACGTTCCGTAGACGCGCGTTGACCACGACCGGCTGCGGGACCCGAGAGACGAGACCGATGGTGTAGACCTGATCGGTGAAGTGATCGAGCATCCGATGCCAGATCCTGGCCTTCTCGTCCTTGGACGTCGAGACGCTCCACGCCTCGTTGAGTTCCATCAGCATCTTCGGGCCTTCCATGTCGACCGGCTCCCCCGCCTTGCCTTTGGTTTCGACATACTGTCCCCATTTCGGCCATTGCAGGTGTTGCTGGCTGGTCGGGGCCAAGGCGGAGGGGCACGATTCGGCCGTCGGAATGCCGTTCTCCAGACCGAACCAGACGGCAACCTGTGTCGAGCCGGCGAATACCCGGTTTCGCAGGACCTCCCGCTGAGAGGGTTTGATCAGCATCTTGACGCCGACCTTCGCCCAGGTGTCCTTGACCAGCCGAAGGATATCGGTCTGCTCCAATTCCTCACCGGAGGTCTCGACCGTGATCTCCAACGGCCGTCCGTCGGGAAGCCGCCGCACCGGCCCCGCCTTCTCGAGTCCGATTTCGTCGAGCAGCGCGTTGGCTTTCTTGATGTCCCGCTTGGCCCAACGTTCGGCGTATTCCTTTTTGTACACCTGGCTCTCCGGCAGAACGCTGTTGCCGGTAGGCGACGCCAAGCCGAAGTAGATCAGCTTGCTGATCTGCCGGCGGTCAATCGCGAGCGAGAGCGCGCGCCGGAATCGCACGTCCCGGAAGAGCCTCCGCCATTCCGGGTCGGAGTGGTTCATGTTCGGATAAAGCGCTATCTGGGCGCCCTTGGCGGTGGGCCATAGCCTCATGGTGTAGTTGTTCCGCTTTTCCGCCTTCTTGAGGTACGGAAAATTCTTCAACGCAATGCCGCGGGCCTGAAGATCCGTATCGCCGGTACCGGCCTTCGGCGAAATGAGCTTCGAACTCGCCACCGTAAGGACCACCTCGTCCACATAGGGCAACTGCCGGCCGCGTTCATCGACCCGATGGAAGTATGGGTTGCGCTTGAAGACGAACCGCTTTGCCGGCGGCTTGGTGGTTTGGACCCAAGGCTGGAGACTCGGGAAGTCGGGGTTGTCGTTCTTGTAGGGCCGGTCGTAGCGGAAATGCAGCGAGGCCCAGTTGCGCCGCTTGGCGGCCTTGACCATCGCATCGAGCTTCGCTGCGTTCTGATGCTTGGCGTGAAACCGTTTCATGTAGTGAGCCGGCCGGTAAATGAACTCGGGCCGGGCGCCGGCGAGCAGCGGCAGGAACTTCGGGTGCGGCGCGTCCCAGGTATAACGGACCGTCGTTTCGTCGACCGCCTCGAATTTCGGCGGCTTTCCGTTGACCAGCATGAATGCCGGCGGTCCGAGCCTGGAGATGTCCGGGTCGGTGGCCATGTCCTCCCACCAGTAGCGGAAATCCTCGGCGGTAAAGGGATGGCCGTCCGACCAGCGGTGGCCCTTGCGCAAGTTAAGGGTGAACCGCCGGCCGTCCTCGACATGGACGCTCTCGAGAATGTCGGGAACGAGATTGTACTTTTCGTCGTATCCGACCAGCCGGGCATAGCCGTACACCACCATTTGGCGTACGTCCTTGGCGCGCCCCATGAGGATGTTCAGTTTGCCGCCGTGCCTGCCCGCCCGTTTGGACTTGCCGTCGAATTTCACGACCGACGGCTCGGCCGGCACGCGCTTTGCCACCGGCGGCAATTTGCCGGCCTCGACCTCGGCCTTCAGGCTCGGGGTCTCTTCAAGCGCGGCCAGGGCCGGGGCCGAAATCAAAAATGCCCATAGCGATGCGCCGGCGGCAAGCGTGCCCGGTGATCCTCTCATGACGCTTTCCTTGTTTCGGGGGCGTCCCCGGTCATCCTCACGAAGTGACCGTCCCCGACATCGACCAATTTCGGTTTTGCGTCGCCGGCGACCGTGAATGGTTCCGGCCAGGCGGCCGGAACCGACGCCTTTCCCTCCATGAGGGCGGACAGGTCGAGGCGGCGGTTGAGATCCGGAAACGGCACCGCCGCCAACAGGGCCCTGGTATACGGGTGAACCGGATCGCGGAACAGCGCTTCCCGGCCGGCAAGTTCAACCAACTGCCCGGAGCACATCACGGCGATGCGGTCGGCAACGTAATCGACCACCGCCAAATTGTGCGAGACGAACAGATAGGTCAGACCAAGCTCATCCTGCAGGTCCTTCATCAAGTTTAGGATCTGGGCCTGAACCGACACATCGAGCGCCGATACCGGCTCGTCGCACAACAGGAGGTCGGGTTTCAGCGCCATCGAGCGCGCGATGCTGATGCGCTGACGCTGACCGCCCGAAAAACTGTGGGGGTAGCGGTTGAGGAACCGGGGATCCAAGCCGACCAGATTCATCAACTCCTTCACCATCTCCACCCGATAGCCGCGATCGCCGATATCGTGGATGACCAGCGGTTCGCTGATGATGTCGAACACGGTCATTCGTGGATTCAAGGAGCCGAACGGGTCCTGGAAGATGTACTGGTAGACCTTACGGTAGGGGATCATTTCCTTGGGCGACAGCTTGGTGACGTCGACCGTCTTCCGGTCATCCCGAAGCAGGACCTCTCCATTGTCGGGCTGGAGCGCCCCCATGATGATCTTGCTGAGCGTCGTCTTGCCGCAGCCGCTCTCCCCGACCAGCCCCAGGGTTTCGCCGCGGGCGATGTCGAAGCTCACGTCTTCTACCGCCTTGATGGTCGATTGGCCGCCGCCGAACAGGCCCTCCTTGCGGATGGTGAACGACTTGGAGATGCCGTTGACGGAGAGCATGGGCCGGGAATCGCCGGCGCCGGCGCCGTCGCTTTCCTTGGGCGCCAGCAGATGGCCGGTCGTGTGCTCTATTTCGCGGATCGGCACCAGCCGCTCGCCGGGCTTCATATCGAAGTGCGGAACAGCGCGGAACAGCGACTTGAGATAGGGGTGCTCCGGAGTCTCGAATATCAGCCGGCTCGATCCGGACTCCATGACCTTGCCGCCATACATGACGACGACATGATCGGCGACGTTGGCGACCACGCCCAGATCATGGGTGATGATCAGCACCGACATCTTCAAATGAGATTGAAGATCGTCCATCAGCTTCAGAATTTGCGCCTGAATCGTCACATCGAGGGCGGTCGTCGGTTCATCGGCAATCAGCAAGGCCGGGTTGCAGACCAGCGCCATGGCGATCATAGCGCGCTGTCGAAGCCCGCCGGAAAGCTCGAACGGGTAGGTCTTGACCGCCTTTTCGGGATCGGGGAAGCCGACCAGCCGAAGCATTTCGACCACCGCCCGGATGGCATCGTTCCTGGTGGAATCGCAGTGCAGCATATTTGCTTCGCTGATCTGGTCGCCGATGGTGTGGAGCGGCGACAGCGACGTCATGGGCTCCTGGAAGATCATCGAGATGCGGCCGCCGCGGATCGACTGCATGGCGCGTCCGTGCGCCGGCAACGCGGCGATATCGGTGACGCCGGAACCCGGTTCCTGCCGGTCCCCGCTTCCCGAAAGCCGGGCCGGATCGTTGAACAGGATTTGACCGCAGGTGATCCGGGCAACCTTCGGCAGGATACCCATCACCGCCTGGGCGATGGTGGATTTGCCGGATCCCGACTCGCCGACGATGGCGACGGTTTCCGCGGGCCCGACGGCAAACGAGACGCCGTCGACGGCCTTCACGACCCCTGACGGGACCCGGAACTCAACCTTCAGGTCATTTACCGTCAGGATGTCTTGATCGAACGGCTCGGCCATCTCAGCACTCGATTCCCATGGCGCTGAAGTTCTTTACCGTCGACGGCTGCAGCGCCAGACCATTTCTCCGGGCCGCCTCGACGGCAAATCGCGCGACCCGGTCGAAATCTTCCAGGGACGATTCAAGCCTCAATGTCCGCCCGCCCCCCCGAAGTCTCAGTTGCATCCACCCTTTTCCCCGGCCGCGAAATGTCGAGTAGTAGGACAGCGTAACCTCACCCAACAGCTCCCAGCGTAAAATTTGCTTGATGAAGCCGCTGACGGCAATGCCTTCGTCGCTCACCCAAACCCTGGTTACCTGGCGCGCGAAGGTGCGGACCGCGAACAAGACAAACATCAATGCCAGCGCGACCAGCAGCCACACGCCGCCCTTGAGCGGAGTCCCGAAGGCCAGCGGCAGCAGGCAGAGAGCCGCCCCGATCGCCGAGCGAAGATAATCCGCGCCGATTTTCGACAGAGGATATCCGAGGGGGTCGTTCGACATGGGGTTCTTCTCAATCCTTCTCCGGCGGCAACATTATGACCCTGGACGATCGCTATCGTCCCCGGTTTGCTCCGCGGCCGCCTCGCCGGTTTCCGCGGGAACATCGGACGGAACGAGAACCCGTCCCTCTCCCGACCGGCAAGCCTCCAGTTGAGTATCGGCCTCCCGATCGTCGAGGACGAGGAACCTGATTTCTCCCGCATCGCCCAGCTTGACCGTGTGACCATCCACTTCGACGGGCCGGGCAATGCAATCCACGATTCGTTGGGCAATCGCCAGGGGTTCGGCACCGGGGTCCATGGTGCCGAGGATCATGCCAAACTCGGTCTCCGAGAGACGGGCCCGGGTATCGGTTTCCCAGGTACAAGCCGTCAGACGCTCGGCAATCTCCTTGAACAGACTGTCACGGGCGGCTGCCGGCAACCCGCCATTGGCGCCGTGAATATTGTCGAGGGTCCAGATCAGGATACCGGCCCGCTCGCCGAAGCGGCGGAAACGGGCCATCGTATGGCGGAGGCGATCCCGGAAAATACGGGCATCCGGAAGGCTGGTGACCGGGTCCCGCACGGTGGAGGCGGCGCTCAGGTCGCGTGTGGTCCTCTCCAGCCGCTCCGCGATGGAGCGCGTAATCCGGGCCGACATCTCCGCATCCTCGGCGATCAGCTTGATGAACACGTCCTTGGAAATGCTGAGCACGGTCAGCGGCTCACCGGCCGTGACGGTGGCGGTCCGCGGCGCCTCGCACAGCAGCGCCAATTCGCCAAACTGATCATTGCGCCCCAGGGTCGCGATATGGGTCGGCCCGTCGGCGGTTTCCAGAACAATATCCGCGGTCCCGCCGAGTATGATGTACGCGGTCTCGCCGACTTCACCCTGACGGATCACCACCTGGCCCGGATCGTAGATATGGCGGTCCGAGGCGAAGGTCAGCAGCTTGAGCCGGGAGCGATCCATGCCCTCGAAAAGCGGGATCGACGACAAGACATCGATTTCTTCCCCAAATCCACCGGCCCCTTCCTCTCGCTCACCGGGCTCCTCGACGGTCGCCGGCTGGGCGCCGAGGCCCTGGTCCACCACCTTGCCGCTTGCCATGGACACGACTTGCTCGAAGTCGGAGCCGCCCGACGACTGGCCGTCCACGTAGATCAGCGAGCGGCCGTCCTGGAAGCGGCGAACGCCTTCGAGAACCGAGGACTGATTTTCCGGATCGAGACCGCTGAGCGCTTCGTTGATGACGAAGATGTCGGGTTTCCGGATAATCCCGCGCGCGATGCCGAGCTTCTGCCGCTGTGCGATGGAAAGCCGCGCGCCGCCGATCCCGACATTGAAATCGAGGCCGAGGTCGACGATGTGCTGGCGGAGGCCGGCCTCATCCACCACTTCCGAGACCAGATCGCCGACCTTCTCCGCGCTGCCGGCGCGTTCGCCGGCGAGCTTGCCGAAAAGGATATTGTCCTGAACCGGGCTCGCCGCGTTGTAGGCCTCGACATCGAAGAACTCCACCGAGGCTTTCATCTCGTCCGGCAGGCCTGCATGGAATGCCTTCCGGGCCTCCAGAATGCGCGGCCGGAACAGCGGGTCGATGAGACCCAAATGGTGGCGGGCCGGAATAAGCCGGAACGGCAAGGCGCGGAGGCGGGCCATGTCTTCATCGCCGATGGACTCGAGGCCGTTTTGCGCGACCCGCGCCAGTATGGCCTGGAACTCCGGCAGATCGTCGGAACCGATGAAGCTGTAGCGTTCAAAGAATTCGTGATCCGGCGGCAGCCCCTGGAACAGGTCGACCATGATTTCGGCCAACCTCAGTCCCTTTTCGAGAAAATCGCCGCTGAGACCAACCGTCTCCAGGACACCGAGCACGTAGGCGTTTTCACCCAGCCGGTCGACGGCGAATTCATCGCCCACCGGCGTACCGAACAGGATGTTCTCCGCCACGGAAGCATTGGTATTGTATTTTTCCGAATCGAAGCTTTCGACGAACTGCGAGACCTCGGGTTCCTCCAGTCGCCGGCGCATCTTCTTACGGGCTTCCAGAACAGAGGCGGCAAGCTCCGGCTTCTCCCGCGGATCGATGGTCCGGCGCAAACCTATCTGATAGATATCGGTCGAGAGGCCGGCCACCCGCAGGACCTCATTGATCCGCGCCGTCAGATTGTCGGAGCCTCCGACGGCCGCCATATCGACCCAATCGGCAAGCCTGTCATATTCGAGGTTGCCGGAACTTTTCGCCTCTCGAATTTCCCACTCGCGCTGCTTGGCGTCCTCGCCTTCCATCGGCCGCTCGGCCTGGGGCCGGTGCTTCAGGCCGTAGAGCAGGTTGTCCCGGATAGTTCCCGCGAACATGTAGGCGTTTTGGCCGACATACGAAATCTTTCGGCCGACGACGGATTCCGGAAGATCGATGAGATTGTGGCCGCCGATACTGAGCCGGCCGCTGTCCGGCGCGAGCAGCCGGGCGAGCACCTGCGAAAATTCATTCTTACCGCTGCCGCCGGGCCCGACCAGCGCCACATGCCGGGGAAGATCGATCGACAACGAGGCGCCGTCGATCACCCGCAGGCCGTCA
>CAZUGT010000129.1:0-2749 GCA_964620095.1 uncultured Rhodospirillaceae bacterium
TGGCCGCGGTCACCGCCTACAATCTTCGAAGAGCCAGCAGTCTGCTCGCCGGACCCTGAGGGCCTGGTGCGCCGAAAACCGAAAACGCACCGCAATCCGGCCCGCAAACGCACCGGCGAACCCGCCGGCCGATACCGAAACGGCACCAAGACCCCCCAACCCCCGCCACAAGGCTCTCCTCGCGGCTTTCGCAGAGGAATCCTCGTAGGGGGGAGGGAATTGGTGCATTGGTCTACCTCCCCCCCTGGGCCTACTCCGCTGAAGTAGCCTTCGGCTACGAAGGCTGGAAGGGGGAGGTCGAGACGGCCGGCAACCGCCGGGCGTCGAGGGTGGGGGGGATAGGGAAATTCCCCCCTCACTTAGCGCCGTCCCCATCGCCGCAACAATCATAGGACGGCTTAATCGAAGCCGGAGCCTAGTCGACGAGGCCGTCCAGCCTGCCCTGGATTTCCGGACCGTCGGGCGCGTACCGGTAGGCGCGGAAGACGTTGTTGCCTTTGCTTTCGGGCTTCGCGGGCGAGGCCGGCACGAAAAACGGCGAAATGTATTCCCAAACGAGATCGCCGGCCGGTGTCACCTCGAAAATTCGGCCCCATTGCCCTTCACAGATCAGGGTATTGCCGTTTGGAAGGCGCTGAGCGCCGGAAATGAAGACGCTGGAAAACGTATAAGGCGGATCGCCGACATACTCCCACGCGGTTTCGCCGGTCCGGTAGTCGAACTCCCAGACCTTCGATTTGGAACCCGGGCCGGGCACCATGGCATTGTTGACAAACAGCATCATGTTGCCGTTTTCGAGAATCTGGGCATCGTGCTGGTTGCCGAACTCCCGCCTGGCTTCGATCCATTCAAATCCGTTGGTCGACTTGTCTATGATGCCGACCATGGAATTGTGGCGCCAACTCACCAGGATGTCGCCCTCCGGCGTCTCGGCGATGGAATTGGGATGGGCGTACTCGACCCGGCGCACGCCTTCGGGCAACGGATACTTCTCGAAATCCATGTGGTCGCAGCCGTGCCACTCCCAGACCGTGTCGCCGGCGGGGTCCACCTCGCGAATGTAGTCGCCCCAAATTCCCTCATCCCGCTCGGACCCGGGGATACCGCCCTGGACCCGTTTGTGGGCTTCTTCGGGCAGGATTTCCCAGGCGAGATAGACCGTATTGCCGTTGGAGAGCCGTTCGAAATCGTGGTGCTGAGCGGGATCGCGGTACTCCCACACCACGTTGCCTTCCCAGTCCAACTCCTGGATCAGACCGCCCTTGGCGTTGAGACCCTCGGGTCCGCCCTCGATCCAGGTGGAGACAAGCAGGTTGCCGTTGGGCATCAAATAGGCGTAGTTGCCCGGCTGGGCCGGCAGGTCCCACCGATGAACGATGGCGCCCCGCATGTTGATCAGATAGGCGGTCCTCTGGATAAGCGGCGTAAAAAGGGTAAAGCCGGGCATCGCGCGGCTGGAATCGCAGCGGGTCAGTCCGAGCTGGTAATATCGCATGGAAAAAAGCGCCTCCGAACAGCGGCATTTCACAAATGAAGCGCCCGGGACCGGTTGTCCGATCCCCGGGCGGCACCCAAGGCGTTAATTGTCGTGCGTACTAAATCGCCGCCAAGCGCGGACGTCAAGAAACGCCCCTATGCTATTCCGGCAGATCGATCTCCAATATGGACATATGGAAGTCGTAGGAAATGTCGCCTTCCTCGTCGTCCTTGAAGATCACCCCGATGAATTCCTCACCCAGGCTCACCTCGACCGAGCCGTCGGCCTGGGCGCGGTCGCGGAGGTTGATGTTGTCGTTGGCGAACAGCCCCCGCAGGTACTGCTGAACCTTTTCGAGTTCCGTATCGATCACGGCGGTCTCTCCTTGGATCTGGTGAGCGGACACTACCAACTGCCTGGCCCGTTGGCCACCGTCACTCGTGGCCTTCGGCTTTTTTCGATTCCCCGCTCGCCATCGCGATCTGCGCCTCGTACCGGGCGAGATACGTCGCGGCGAGCACGACGATGCCGCCGCCGATCCAGGTCCAGATTTCGGGAATCTGGTTGAAAAAGGCGAAGGCGAACAGGGCGGCGAAAACAAGGCGCATGAACGCGAGCGGCGAAACCGCCGTCACATCGCCGATCTGGTAGGCCTTGGTGATGCAGTAGGTGGCGGCGCTGGTCAGCGCGCCGGAAACGATGAACCAGCCCCAGTGCGCCAAGGTCGGCGTTTCCCACACCATGATGGTGGGGATCAGCGCCAGGGGCACGACGATGCCGACCGGGTACGCCACCACGATGGTGGGCGAATCGACCCGCGTGCCGATTTTACCCGCCAGCAGATAGAACGCCCAGCACGTGGCGGCCACAAGGGGGAGCAAGAGCTCGAACTGAAAGGTCTGGAAGCCCGGCCGGATCAGGATCAAGGTGCCGGCCAGCCCGACAAGCCCGGCGAGCCAACGCCGAAGACCGGCCCTTTCCCGCAGGAGAATCACCGCGAACAAGGAGGTGAGGATCGGCTCGACCATGCCGATCGCCGTGGCCGTCGCGATGGGGATGGCGATCAGCGCCGCATACCAGGCGAACAGCGCAACCGCCTGCAAAATCCCGCGCGACAGGATCATCATCGGACGTTTCGGTATGAGTTGCCGGCGCTCCAGCCGCCAGAGCATCGGGATCATCACCAGGAAACCGAACAGATTGCGGAAGAAGACGATCTCGAAGGCGTGAAGATCATTCCCGAGGTGGCGGATGATGGAGAAATTGAGGGCG
>CAZUGT010000130.1:0-10351 GCA_964620095.1 uncultured Rhodospirillaceae bacterium
ACCGATGCCCACCGGACCGGCGGGTTGGCGGAATTGGTCTGCTCCAACTCGTTCCGGTCCGACGATGCCGAGCACAATGCGGTCGGCCTTCTGCACGAGGAGATGCGCCGCTGTGGTTCGTTGATCATGCGCGAGGCGGACCGTCACAAGCTCCCCGCCGGCGGCGCCTTGGCGGTCGATCGCCACCATTTCAGCGAAGCGGTGGGAGCCGCGCTGGAGTCCGAAAGCCTGGTCGAGATTCGGCGGGAGGAGATCGATGGGCTGCCGCCGGAGGATTGGGGGCGGACCATCATCGCGACGGGTCCGCTGACCTCCGAGCCTCTCGCCGGGGCCATCGCCAAGATCACCGGCGCCGAAGAGCTGGCATTCTTCGACGCCATCGCGCCCATCGTCTACAAGGACACCATCGATTTCGAGAAGGCGTGGTTTCAGTCCCGCTACGACAAGGGAGACGGCGCGGACTACATCAATTGCGCGCTCGATGATGCCCGGTACGAGAGCTTCATCGACGCCCTGCTCGACGGTGAAAAGCACGCCTTCAAGGAGTGGGAGGAAAACACCCCTTATTTCGAGGGCTGCCTGCCCATCGAAGTGATGGCGGAGCGGGGCCGGGAGACGCTCGCATACGGTCCGCTGAAGCCGGTGGGTCTGACCAATCCCCGCGAGCCGGACCGGAAGCCGCGAGCCGTGGTCCAACTCCGCCAGGACAATGCGCTGGGCACCCTTTACAACATGGTCGGCTTCCAGACCAAGCTCACCCACGGCGAGCAAAAGCGTATCTTCCGGACCATTCCCGGTCTTGAAAACGCCGAATTCGCCCGCCTCGGCGGGCTCCATCGCAACACCTTCATCAACGGACCGAGGCTGCTGGACCGGCGCCTCCGGCTCAAAACACACCCCCATTTGCGCTTCGCCGGCCAGATCACCGGCTGCGAGGGGTATGTCGAAAGCGCGGCGGTGGGACTGCTGGCGGGCCGGTTCGCCGGATTCGAGAGCCTCGGAGAGACGAGCACCCCGCCGCCGGGTGAAACCGCTCTCGGGGCGTTGCTGAATCACGTCACGGGTGGCGGAGATCCGGAAACGTACCAGCCCATGAATGTAAATTTCGGCCTCTTTCCCCCGATTTCAGCCAGAAACGAGCAAGGAAAACGGCTCAAGGGACGGGACCGGAAGGCCGCCCTCAGCGCCCGCGCGCTGGCCGCGCTCGATCAGTGGTCGTAACGGCGTGAAAAGACGCGGCACAGCGGTTCCCGCAACTGCCCGGCCATGGTCTCGGGCGGGCCGCGGGACAATCGCCGGCCTGGTCCTGGCACTCATGCTGGGACCCGGTTCCCATGGTCATGCCCAAGAGGCGCCTGCCGACCGGTTTCAGGCGTCCACGGCGCCCCTATTGTTCGAAGCGGTGCGCAGCAACAATTTGACCGGTGTGAAATCGGCGCTGAAGGCCGGCGCCGACGTGACCCGCAAAGACGGCGACGGCCGGACGGCCCTCGACATCGCGCTGCAACGGGGCTTCTTCGACATCGCTCAATTTCTGATCAAGGCGCGGCAGGAGCAGTTGGACCCATCCATCGGCCGGGCGCGTGGAACCGGGCCCCCATCCACCGCGAGCCGAACGGCCGAAACGGGCAACGCGCCGCAACCGGCACCGGCGCGCTCCCGGGAGCCCGCCTCTCCACCGGCGGACCCGCCCTCTTCGGGCGAGCCCGACAGCGAGCCGATTTCCGTACGTCAGCTGTTCCGCAACCTGTTCGGGGGCGGCGGGGACGAGGAAGAACTGCCCGCTCAAACGCGGAACGAGGCGCCGAAGACCGATCCACGGCCGCCGGCCGAACGCGCCGGGCCCGACAATGCCGCGGGTGCGCCCTCGCAAGACCAATCGGCAAAACTGAACCAGGGTGATGACAGGCGCGGCTCCGCCGCCTCTCCTCGCGGCCCTTCGGCCCAGCCCATCAAGCGGCTCCGAGCGCCGCTTCGGGATGCTTCATTCACCTTGGGCGAGTCGGTGAGCATCGGCCAGCCGCAGCCGGCACAGGGCGCCGGCGAGCCCAATGCCTGCGTCTCCAAGCCGGACCGGCGCGCCTTTTGCGTCGTGCCTGTCGATTGGCCGAGCCGGGTCGAAGGCGCGTTCCAGGTCAATACCATCCTTTATCGGGGCGCCCGGGCGCTGGCCCGCTATGACCGGGGCGCGGCCAGCCACTTTCACGCCCTGTTCCGCTCGGACGATCAGGAGACGGTGCTGGGGTTCCTCAAGAAACGCTATGGCAATCCGACCGATGAATGGAAGCGGGTGATCGCGCCGGTCGGCGAACCGCGTCGGGCCAACCCGACCTTTGCCTGGCGCAGCCGCGACACCAGGACCAGGCTGATGACGATCCTGGAGGTGCGCAAGTTCGACGACAGCCGCAATGTGTTTCCGGACACCGAGCACGGCGTGGTGCGGCTTTATGTCGCCGGCGGCCCGCCCGTGTTTCCCGCCGTGTCGGCGCTGGACATCATGTCCATCGACTGGGCGGCCCGATCCGGCCGCAACGATGCGCCGCCGCCCCGGGTTAATAGCGTCCCCAAAATGCGCTGAAGGCGAGGCGCATCTGACGGCCCGCCCGGCCGCCCTCGAAATCCGGCCCGAACACGTCATAGCGACGCCGGCGCAGCCGGCCGATATACATGTCGGCAAGGCTGACCTGCATGAACAGGCTGCGAACCGCACGATTCCGGGGCGGCGGGTTTGCCCGGAAGGCTTTGGCCCGCGCCCGGACCGCGTCCGCCATCTCACCGAGGCAGGTTCGCAGGCCGGGCGACATTTGCCCGCCGAACAGATCGTGCGGGTTCACGTCATGGCGCTGAAACAGGCTGGCCGGCAGAAGAATGCGTCCTTGGCGCGCATCGAATCCGACCCGCCGGAGTATGCCGGTCATCCCCCAGATGATCCCGGCCTCGGTCACTTGAGCAATCAGACCGGGATCGGAATGGGGGGCCGCCACGGCCGCCAGCAGCCGGTTGAGCGCCCCGGCGGTGCCATCGGCGTAGGCCTCCAATTCCGCCTCGTCCGCAACCGGCTCTTCGGACAGATCGGCGCCCCTTCCATCGATCAGGGCCTGGATCAGGCCTTCCGGCAGCCGGGCCCGGCGGATCAATTCGATCAAGGGGTCCAGCACCTGGTGGCCGGTGGTTCGGACGTCGTCGGCATAGGCCGCGGTTACCGCGTCCCGCCACCATTGAAGCCGCATCTCGCCGAGGAGCGGCTCGCTCACCACCTCGCGGGTTCGGGCGATTTCCAGATTGAAGGCGAGAACCGTGCAATAGTCCTCCCGCACCGCGCCAGGGGCGAACAGCGTGGTCAGAAACCGGTCCCGGTCGTGCCGGCGGACCTCCTCGGCGCAGTAGCTGAGACCTGCGGTCATTTGCCTCTCGTAAAGGGGTATCGCTGGCTTGCGCCCCTGACAATGGGATATAGAGACCAAATGGTTCCGGGGGCAAGTATCGGAATGAATGATCAGGGGATGTCCGCAGACGGACGCGCGCTTCATGTGGTGGGCGCAGGCATGGCCGGCCTCGCCGCGGCGGTCGCCGGCGTCCGGGCCGGGCTCGGCGTCGCGCTGTATGAGGCGGCGGGGCAGGCGGGCGGGCGTTGCCGCTCATTCCACGACGGCACCCTCGACCGGCTGATCGATAACGGCAACCATTTGATCGTCGGTGCGAATCAAAGCGTATTCGAGTATCTGGCCGATATCGGCGCGCCCGATGCGCTATCCCCCCTGGACCCGCCGCGGTTCGACTTCCTCGACGCGGCGAACGGGGAGACGTGGACCCTCCAGCCGAAGGACGGGTTTCTGCCGTTCTGGCTACTGGGAAAACAGGGACGTGTGCCGGGCAGCGGCGTCGGCGATCTGATCGATGCGGGCCGGCTGGCGTTTGCCGGCCCGGATGCGACGGTTGCCGACCGTGTCGATACGGACGGGCCGCTATTCGAACGCTTCTGGCAGCCCCTTGCCCGGGCGGTCCTCAACACCGACGCCACCGAGGGCTCGGCCCGGCTGCTGTGGCGGATGATCCGCAAGACCTTCGCCAGGGGAGCGGCGGGGAGCCGGCCGTACCTCGCCGATAAAGGCCTGTCCGCGGCGCTGGTCGACCCGGCCCTCGCCTATCTCGGCAGCCGTGGGGTGACGGCCCTATTCAACGAACGGCTGCGCGGTCTTCGGATTTCGGACGACCGGGTGACGGGACTCGATTTCGGCGACCGCACCGTGGGCACCGGCAACGCCCGGGTGGTGCTGGCCCTGCCGCCGTCCGAGGTCGCCCGTCTGCTGCCGGACGTCAGTGTGCCCGAGGAAACCCGTCCCATCGTCAACCTGCATTACCGCCTGGACGGTGAAGCCGTCCTGCCGGGCGGGGGCGCGTTTCTGGGACTGGTGGGGACCGAGGCCCAATGGATTTTTCGCCGCGGCGATATTCTTTCCGTGACCATCAGCGCCGCCACCGGAATAGCCGCAAATCCGGCCGGCGTCATCGCCGAACTGATCTGGCGGGAATTGGCGCCCATTCTCGATCGGCCCGGCGCCCCCATTCCCCCGTGCCGGGTCATCAAGGAGCAGCGGGCGACCATGGCGCAGACCCCCGCCCAGGCCGCCCTTCGGCCCGGCCCGGCGACGGGAATCGCCAATCTTTGGCTGGCCGGCGACTGGACCGACACGGGCCTGCCGGCCACCATCGACGGCGCCGTTCAATCGGGCCGGGAAGCCGTGAAACGCGCGCTCAGCGCGGGATTCCGGGCAATTCCGGATTAACCCGCCATTAACCACAAAGATGTTTGGGTATACTTCCGCCGAATCATGGCATTACAATGGCCGTGAAACCCACCTTCGGATTCGTGGCATCGAGGAGCACAAAGGGGGAGTTTGATGGGAAACCCACTCGACTCACTTACCGGTACTATCATTCTAGGTCTGATCATCACCGTCGTGATGATCCTGGTTGTCAACGGCATTGGCGCTTAGGGCGAAGATAGGAGGCAACCATGGAATTCGGATTTGAATTTTGGACTTTCTTCGTTCGCTGGCTGCACGTCCTCTCGGGCGTCATGTGGATCGGCCTACTCTGGTACTTCAATTTCGTCCAGACGCCGACCGTTCCGACCATCCCCGAGGAGCTTCGCCCGGCGATCCCGAAACACATCATGCCCGTGGCCCTGTTCTGGTTCCGCTGGGCGGCCCTGTCGACGGTCCTTTGGGGCCTGATCCTGGCGTGGATGAACGGCTACCTGATCGAGGCGCTGGCCATCGGCCTGGCCGACAACGTGGGCAAGCACGCGATGATCGGCATCGGCATGTGGTTCGGCTTGATCATGGCGTTCAACGTCTGGTTCATTATCTGGCCGAACCAGCAGAAGGTCATCGGCCTTGTGGAAGCCAGCGACGAGGAGAAGCCGAAGGCGGCCCGCGCCGCGGCGCTCGCGTCCCGGACCAACACCATGCTGTCGATCCCCATGCTCTATGCCATGGTGGCGGCGCAGAACATTTTCTAGGGCTTGACGCCCTGAAACGAAAAAACGGGGCCGTTCGGCCCCGTTTTCTTATGTGCAACTCCGGTGGGTGACGGCTACCATTCGGCGACATGAAGGCGGCGCGCTCATATACGCATACCATCGGCTCGGGCTTCCTGGTTCTCTATGGTCTGTTCGTGCTGCCCTGGATCGAGGCAACCTATGCCGCGATTTTACCGGTTCTGATCGCCGTTCTTCTCCTTCTGTTTGCCGGCCGGCCTTACGCCGCGGGCCAACCGGAAGCCACGCGGCGGCCTGCCCTCATTGCCGACCTGCTCTTCCTGACCATTGGGATTGCGGTCCTGCTCCGGCTGTACTCGTGGACCGGCCCGATGAACGAGGGGCTCACGCCGCCTCCCGTCGACGGGGATCCCTATTTCCTCGCGGTGATTGCCGGCGGAATTGCCGTACTCGTGGAACTCACGAGACGAACATTCGGATGGGCCGGTCTGGGCGTGGTTGTCGCGGCAACGGCTCTCGTGGCGCTCATATGGTTCCAATCGGAAACGGAATTCAACGCCGATACCGTTCAGGCCGGTATTGCCGGTCTGTTTGATTCGGGGCCGGCGGGTCAAATCCTGGTTGTCACATCAATGACGATGATCGCCGCCGTGATAACCGTTCGGCTGGTCATGCGGTCGACGCTGCCAAAGCACTTTGGCGTGGCCGCCGGCTGGCTGTTCAGGGGCAGCCGTTTCGGCCCCGTCTATTTGTCCCTGCTCATTGCCGTGATCGTCGGAACCGTCTCGGGAGGCGCGTCTTCAAGCGCCATGATGGCCGCCGTCATGATCATTCCACTATTCAGATGGTTGAATTGGCCTGATACGTGTGCTGCCGCGTTGCTGTTGGTTGCCGCCTACATCCCCCAGGTCATGCCGCCAATTACGAGCGCATCGGGCTTCATACTCGCCGACGTCACCGGCATTTCATATCTGACGATCATCGCCGCGATGTTCCCGCCGGCACTGGCGCTATGCATCGGGCTTTGCTTTATTTTGCCGCGTGATGAACACATCATCCGAGCCGGTTCGGCCTCCCCCGTGGAACGGGTGTCATGGCCGGCCGGACTCAAATCAACTCTATTGGTTGTCGGATTGTTTTTGTCGGTTGTCGCAACCTCGATGTCATCGGCATACCTGTTCGGTAGAGGGGGCTTCCTCTTCGGTTTCGGCGCCGCGGCTGTGTTCGCGCTTGTCCTGGGAGCATGGCAGGGCGTAGACCGCCGGGGACCATCTCTGTTGGAGTTCTCCTCCAACGTCGGGACGAAAGCCGCGTCCCTACTTGTCTTTTGGCTCGCTTATGGAGCGTTCGTCGTCTCCATCCAGCCACTGGGACTCACCCTCACCGACCCATCGGAAATTTCCTTCCTAGGATATCAGCCGCTGTCAGAGATCGAACATGGAATCGCGTTCATATTCTTGACGATGCTGTCCGCACTCGCTGTCGGCCTTGCCGGGCTCCCCAGCCTTCCCGGCATGTTAACCGGGATGCTGACCCTAGGTCCGGCGGCGGAAAATTTCGGCCTCACGTCCGCCCAATTCGGCATTTTCCTGCTGTTTCTTACGTCCTACTCGGCGGTACTGTTGCCCGCCGCACTGGTTGCGGTCGCTGCGGCCAAATTGGCGGACACCAAGATTCTCGGATCGGCGATCAAGGCCTACCGCTGGCTGCTGCCTACCCTCATGGTGCCGGTTGCGCTGGCAGTCGAACCAAGCCTGCTTTCGGTATTGCCCGAGATCGATTTTTCCGGACCGGAGTTCCTGTGGGCGCTCGCCCGGCTGCTTTTTTCCCTTTGGCTTCTGGCCACCGTCGTCAGCGGCCGTGACATCCATGCCCTCGGGTTCGCCGACCGCCTTGTTCGATTCGGCTTTGCCTGCGCACTATTTGTGCCGGACCTGGGCGCCCAAATCAGCGCTCTCGTATTCGGGATAGCCTGGGGCCTCTATCACCGGAGACGCAGCCGTTTGTCCGCCCTGCCGCACCCGGTCTGATCCTTTCTTTACGTCACCACTTTGGCGCGGGCTTCTTCGATGGCGCGCCGGCTGCAATCACTCGCCCCAGATATCATCTGCGACTTCGACGCAAAGGGCCAACTTGGCTTCCTGCTCGGCCTCGCTCAGCTTGTTGCCGTGGTGGGTGCTGGCAAAGCCGCACTGGGGGCTGATGCAAAGCTGGTCGATATCCACATACCTGGATGCCTCCTCGACCCGGGCCTTGAGCTCGTCCTTGGGCTCCAGTTCGGGAAACTTGGACGTCACCAGACCGAGAACCACCATCTTGTCCTTGGGCACGAAACGGAGCGGCTCGAAGTCCCCTGCCCGGTCGCTGTCGAATTCCATGAAGAAACCGTCCACGTCGGTCTCGTTGAACATCTTCTCGGCCACCGGTTCGTAGCCGCCCTGCGCCATCCACGAGCTTTGGAAATTGCCGCGGCACATGTGGGTGGTGACGGTGACATCGTCCGGCCGCCCGGCGACGGAGGCGTTGTTGACCTTGATGTAGGTGTCGAGAAGGTCTTCGGGATCGTCACCCCTCGCCGTGACCCGTTCACGCTGCTCCCGGTCGCAGAGGTAGCAGAAATTGACGTCGTCGATCTGCAGATAGGTCGCGCCGTTGGCGATGAAATCCATCACCGCATCGTTGTAGGCCTTTCCCATGTCTTCCCAGAATTCCTCGAGATCCGGATAGGCCTCTTCGCTGACACCGTCGCGGCCCGGCCGGAAGTGATACATGCCGGCCGTCGGAAAACAGAACTTGGCGGTCTCGTGGACCTCCGAATTGAGGTACCTGAAATGGTCCAGCATGTTGCCGCCCTCGGGATAGGAGACCTTGCCGTCGACATAGGTCGTCGCGACCGAGATACCGGCATTGAATTTCATGCCGTAGGTCTCCTGACTGAGTTCGACACCGTTGAAGCCGCACATGAAATCCAGGTGCCAATAATCGCGGCGCATTTCCCCGTCCGTGATGCCCTTGAGCCCGACCCGTTCCTGCAGGCCGATGGCATCGAGGACGGCGGCATCCTCCATGCGGCGCAACTCCTCGTCCGGCACCTCGCCCTTCCGATGTTTCTCCCGGGTTTCGGCCAGGGCGGCGGGGCGCAAAAGGCTGCCCACATGGTCGGCCCTGAATGGGGGTTTGTCTCTTAGTGCCATGTCGTCCTCCCAGTGCGGTAACCGAAGCAATCTATCACGCGCCATCCCGCCGCACTCTCATTTTCCGGCGTGATCGCCGTCATAGTGGGCGGCACCCTACATCGACGGAGTGCAAACCATCGAAAGAGAGCATCTATGTAGCGCCGGCAACCGACCGAAACAGGGCACGCGCATCATCCGGGATTTCATCCGCGCACCACGCAATGAAGTGGTCGGGCCGGACCAAGATAAAGCGCCGCCCGTAGTCGGCCCGCTCGTCCGCCACGGTATCGCGGACAATGCTCAAGGGAAGCAGCATTTCGCCGGCCGCATCGGTAAACGCCCGAATTTCACCGTCCGACGCATCCAGCGCGATCAGCGCAAATCCGCCGCCGAGTTCGTCGTAGACGTTGGAGCCCGTCGAAAGGCCGCGCGGCGCCAGATGGTGTCCGGCGCGAGCCTCGAACGAATGCTCGCCGATGGCCGTCGTCCTCGCCCCCTCGGGCGCGGCAACGACCGGCGAGCCGCCGTAGCTGGGCTCGTAGCGCCGGATGAAGCCTCCGGCGCGGCCCGATTCCTTCTCCCACGCCTCCTCGAAGGCGGCCCTGTCCTTTTCCGGGTTGAATTCGTCGAAGAATGCCGCGTCGTCCCTGATCCGGCCGCCGATCAACGTCTCTCCGATATCCCGGAACACGGGCTGACGTTCCAGGCCATACGAATCGAGCAGGGTCTCACCGCCCCAACCGTCAAGCCGCGCGGCCAGCTTCCACCCCAGGTTTCGAATGTCTTCCAACCCGTTGTTGAGGCCGAAGCCGCCATAGGGCGGGTGCGAGTGGGCCGCATCACCGGCGATGAATATCCGGCCCTTGCGGTATTCCTCGGCCACCAGAACCCGCAGGTCCCAGAAACCCAGATGATCGAACTCCGCATGGAATTCGAACCCCGCGGCGTCATGAAGCAGCCCAAGAAAATCGTAATTCTCGCGAGTGGTATCGGCGGGGACGGGCGCGTGAAAAAAGAACCCTTCGCCGACGTCGATTCGGCCAAAGAACTGCCAATAGCCGTTCAGCTCCGGCTTCATCACCCGGTAGGTGGACCGCTCCGGATAACGGGCGAGGCCGTCGTGAAACTCCTTGGAGCGGAAAACCGCGAGAACCATCAACTGGTCGTAATCGTCGCCGGACCGCCGGATGCCGATCCGGTCGCGCACCGTCGAATGAGCGCCGTCGCAGCCGACCAGATAGTCCGCCGTCAATTCAACGCGCCGGCCGGACGATTCCTCGGTCATGGCCAGCGTGACACCGTCACCATGATCGGCAACGTCTTCGGCCGCCCAACCGAGACGGAGCTCGACGCCCGGGATGGTCTCGGCCTTGGCGCGCAGCACCTTCTCCATCTCGTACTGAGGCAGCCGGTCGTTCTTCTCGAAGTAATACGGGTTGAGGATTTCGCGCATCGGCGGCGCGTACCAGTACTCGCTGCGCAAGTTTCCATAGGCCGTGATGCCGCTCTCCGGATAGCCGGCCGGCATGACCCGGGCGGCACGAATTTCGTCGATGATTCCCCAGCAGAAGAAATGCTCCAACGTCCGGGCGGTAAGATTTTGCCCCTTGGGGACATTGTGCATGCCCGTCCGGCGCTCGATGACGATGCAGGACACGCCGCGCAGGCCCAG
>CAZUGT010000131.1:0-12102 GCA_964620095.1 uncultured Rhodospirillaceae bacterium
AAGGCCGGAAAAGGCCTGGGGGCTCGTGTATTCGTTCATGATGTGGAAATCCACGTAGACCAGGATTTCGCCGTCGGGCAAACCGCAGACCATGTGGGCGTCCACCAGCTTGTCGTAGAGGGTCTTGCTCATGAGGCGGCCCTTTGAAACGTGGTTTCCCGATGGGTGAAGAAGTTTTCGAAGTGGCGCGCGATCTCCGTGGGCCGTTCCTCCGCCATATAGTGTGTGGCGTCCACGGGCCCGCCGGACACATTCTCCGTGCGCATTTTCCAGAGGGACAAGGGATCAAAGCATTTTCCGACGATGCCGTTTTTTGCCCAGAGCACCAGGACCGGCATGCTCAACCGTCTGTCGCCATCGGCGTCATCATGCTCGATATCGATGGTGGCGGCGGCGCGGTAGTCCTCGCAGCTCCCGTGGATGGCGTCGCTGTCCGAAAACGCCTCGAGGTACTCCTCCAGCGCCTCCGGGAGGAACGGATTGTCGCCGCCCGCCTGGTTGAAGCATTTCTGCTTCCAGAAGCCGACCGGATCGCGGCCGATGATCGTTTCCGGCAGCGGGCTCGGCTGAATCAGGAAGAACCAGTGCCAGTAGCCGCGCGCGAACGGAAAGGACGTATTGGCGTACATTTCACGGGTCGGCGCGATGTCCAGCAAGGCCATGGCCTCAACGCGGTCCGGATGATCCATACCCAGCCGGTGGGCTACCCGCGCCCCCCTGTCATGAGCGCCGATAAAGAATTTTTCGTGGCCCAGGCTATCCATCATGCTGACCAGGTCGTTGGCCATGGCACGCTTGGAATAGGTCAGGTGCCGCTCATCCGATGGCGGTTTCCCGGACCGGCCGTATCCCCTCAAATCCGGGCAGATGACCCGATACGATTTGGACAGCAGCGGCGCCACGCCGTGCCACATGGCGGACGTCTGCGGATAGCCGTGCAGCAAAAGAACAGGCGGCGCATCTTCCGGGCCCGCCATGCGGACGAACAGCCGGACCCCGTCCCCCTCGATATTCCGCTCTGAAAATCCCTCGAACATGAGATCTCTTGCCAACTCTGCAATTGTCCGTTATCGCAGATTTATAGCCGAATATTATTCGGAAATATTTATTAGTAATGGCGACTAGCGAAAACCCACCATGCTGATACTCTAGCCTCTCACTGAAATAATTTTGATGCCCGTTCATGGACCGTTTGTGCGCGGCGCATCGATCTAGGAGGCTTCTATGAAATACTTTATATCCGCCGCATCTGTTGCGGCCGTCGTTGCTGCGGCAGCCATAACCGTTGATCCCGCGCCCGCTTATGCCGCGTGCGAAAAGGGTGAAATGCTGATCAAGTTCAGCCATGTGACCAACACGGACAAACATCCCAAGGGGATCGCCGCGTCCCTGCTTCAAAAGCGGATCAATAAGGAAATGAACGGAAAGGCCTGCATGGAAGTCTTTCCCAATTCCACCCTCTACAATGATGACAAGGTGCTCGAGGCGCTGTTGAACGGTGACGTTCAGCTTGCCGCGCCGTCCCTCTCCAAGTTCGAAAAATTCACCAAAAAGTTTCGGATTTTCGACCTTCCCTTCATGTTCAAAAACATCGAAGCCGTGGAAGCGTTCCAGGCCTCGCCCACGGGCCAGGCGCTGAAAGACAGCATGCGCCGGCGCGGCCTCCAGGGGCTGACCTTCTGGCACAATGGTATGAAGCATATGTCGGCCAGCAAGGCGCTCCGGGTGCCCTCCGATGCAAACGGCCTCAAATTCCGTGTCATGTCTTCGGACGTGCTGGTGGCCCAGATGAGAGCCATCGGCGGATCACCGCAGAAAATGGCGTTCTCGGAAGTTTATGGCGCGCTTCAGCAAGGCGTGGTCGATGGCCAGGAGAACACCTGGTCCAACATCTACGGCAAAAAGTTCTTCGAGGTGCAGGATGGCATCACCGAAACCAACCACGGCATCATCGACTACCTGGTGGTGACGAGCGTCGATTGGCTCGACGGGTTGAAACCTGACGTCCGCAAGCAGTTCCTGACGATCCTGGACGAAGTCACGGTAGCGCGGAACGCGGAAAGCTATGCCGTCAACCAGGCCGCCAAGAAAGCCATCATCAAGGCAGGCGGCAAGATCCTGAAACTGACGGACGCGGAACGGGCCGAATGGGTGAAAGCCATGCGCCCCGTATGGTCGCAATTTGAAAAAGACGTCGGCAAAGACGCCATCAACGTCGCGCAGACCATCAACGCAAACTTCTAAAGATCGGACGGGGCAGCCGGCGGCTGCCCCGTTTCCTTGTTTCGGTCTAACGGACATTTCCTATTCACCGCGGGGGCGTGAAGATGAGTGACCAAAGCCGGCTCATCGACGTCATCGAAGAAAAGCTGATCGCCATCATCCTTGGCGCCATGACGCTAATCACGTTTGCCAACGTGGTCGCGCGCTATGCCTTCAACGCCAATATCCTCTGGGCCTTGGAGTTGACGGTGTTTCTCTTTGCCTGGCTGGTCCTCCTGGGCGCGTCATATGCGGTCAAAAAGGGCGCCCATCTCGGCGTCGATATGCTGATCAACGCGCTTCCCCGCAACGCCCGGCGGCTGATGGCGCTTTTCGCCGTGGCCATCTGCATCGCGTTCTTTTTCCTGATGAGCAAGGGCTCCTGGGACTACTGGGCCAACTTCGCGAACCTGCCGGCGACGGAGGGACGCTGGTTCCCCCTCGGCTTTGAAGAGAAATATCGCGATAAGGGCTGGTACGAGGTCAACGACATTCCCATGGTCGGCGTGCTGGCCTGGATGGAAACCGTCTTCAACGAAGGCGAGGCCTACGAGAAAATTCCGCGTCTTCTGCCCTATATCGTTCTCCCCCTCTCCATGTTCCTGATGCTGTACCGGTTCTGCCAGGCCGCCTGGGCCGTCTGGAATTCGGAAGTCGACCGCGTCGTCGCGAGCCATGAGGTCGAGGAAGAACTTCAGGGCGTGCAGCAGGATACGCAGCAAGACGCCGGGGAGAAGGCCTGATGGAAGTCGTCCTTCTTTTCGGCATGGTCATCGGCCTGCTGGTCATCGGCGTGCCCATCGCCGTCGCCCTCGGCATGTCGTCGGTTCTATTCCTGCTGTGGTTCTCGGACAGTTCGCTGGCCTCCGTCGCGCAGACCCTTTTCGCCGCGTTCGAGGGGCATTTCACCCTGCTGGCCATTCCCTTCTTTATTCTGGCCTCCGCTTTCATGACCACGGGCGGCGTCGCGCAACGGATCATTCGCTTTTCCATTGCCTGTGTCGGACATTTGCCGGGCGGCCTCGCCATTGCGGGCGTCTTTGCGTGCATGCTGTTCGCGGCGCTCTCGGGTTCCTCGCCCGCGACCGTGGTGGCCATTGGCTCCATCGTCATCGTGGGCATGCGCCAAGTCGGCTATTCCAAGGAATTCGCCGCCGGTGTCATCTGCAACGCGGGCACCCTCGGGATTTTGATCCCGCCCTCCATTGTCATGGTGGTCTATGCGGCAGCCGTCGAAGTGTCGGTCGGCCGCATGTTCATGGCGGGCGTCATTCCGGGCCTCGTGGCCGGTATCATGCTGATGGTCGCGATCTATATCATCGCCAAGGTCAAAGACCTCCCGAAAGGGGAATGGAGAGGCTGGCGCGAGATTTGGGACTCGGGCAAGGACGCGGCCTGGGGCCTTTTCCTCATCGTGATCATCCTGGGCGGCATCTATGGCGGCATCTTTACCCCCACCGAGGCCGCCGCCGTCGCCGCCGTCTATTCATTCCTCATCTCCACGTTCGTTTACCGGGACATGGGGCCTTTGAAGGAGGACGGCAAAACCTTCCTCAAAAACCCGCTCACCGTGATCACGTCCATGGTGCATCCCGACACGCAGAAGACACTTCTGGAAGCCGGGAAACTGACGATCACGCTGCTCTTCGTCATCGCGAATGCTCTTATTTTGAAGCACGTGCTGACCGACGAGCAAATTCCGCAGCAGGTGGCCTCCTCCATGCTGGCGGCCGGGTTCGGGCCGATCATGTTCCTGGCCGTGGTCAACGTTATCTTGCTGATCGGCGGGCAGTTCATGGAACCGTCCGGCCTGCTCGTCATCGTCGCGCCGCTGGTCTTCCCCATCGCCATTGAGCTCGGGATCGATCCGATCCATCTCGGCATCATCATGGTGGTGAACATGGAAATCGGCATGATCACGCCGCCGGTGGGGCTCAACCTCTTTGTCACGTCGGGCGTGGCTGGGATGCCCATGATGCGCGTCGTCTACGCCGCCCTGCCTTTCCTGGGCGTACTGTTCGTCTTCCTGATCATGGTGACCTACATCCCCTGGCTCTCAACCTTCCTGCCCAACACCTTCCTCGGGCCGGAGATCATTACGAAATAGAGCCAACACCATAACCGTGCGACTTACGACGCCGGTATTCGTTGTCCGAAATTGATTGCAACGAGCACAAGGTACAATTGTCGTAAGGCGCTAGCCACGGCAGTGGAGAAGGCTGATATCCGTAGAGATGGAAAACCGTTGAAGATCACCCTCAAAACATTGCGTAAGGCGTACGCCACTCAAATGGTAATCCAACGCATAGATGAAAGCGGTTGATCGGTCACTCAAAGGGTTCGAGAGCTACCCGTCGAGGAACAAACCGGCAATCCTGCACCAAAAAAGTTGGCGATATCTGGCAATGGCCGAAAACCAATCACAATTTGTTCTTCTGTCCCAACCAAAAAACCCCCTGATTTCTCAAGGGGTTGAGATGGTGGAGCCGAGGGGAGTCGAACCCCTGACCTCTACAATGCCATTGTAGCGCTCTCCCAACTGAGCTACGGCCCCATCGTTCGGGACGGGCGGGCGGACCGCACTTGGGGATGGGCCCCCGCCCGAGAGGCGCGCAAATTAGGTAAATCGCCGCTTTGTGGCAAGGAGTTTTTGGGGAATTTCCGGGGGAGTTCTCGGGGGCATCCGGCGGCTTGGGGCGGCGCAAGCGGGAACGGCGCGGCGTCAGGGCCTAGAGCCGATCTAGGACTTGTCCTCGTCGTCCCCGTCGACCGTTTCGACCACCCCGGCGACGTCTTCATCCCCGTCGAGGTCGGCCTCGTCATCGCCGAGAATCGCATCATCATCGTCGTCATCGATTTCGATGTCGTCATCGACCTCGATATCGTCTTCTTCGACGTCCTCGTTTTCCTTGGCCTCGGGCGCCGGGGTCTCCGCCTTGGTTTCCTGCGGCGCCGACGCGCGTTTGAGTTTGGGTTTTTCCGGCGTCTGCTCGGTCCCGCACTTCGGGCACACAGCCGGCGTCTTTTTGAGATCGTAGAACTTCGCGCCGCAGTTCTGGCACGTGTGCTTGGTTCCCCACTCGGCTTTGACCACGCGTTACTCCTTCCGGCTTCGGCCAATTCAACGGCAGCCAATTGCCATGTTCGCCCGCCTCTGTCAAAAGCAAAAATCACCCCTTCCGCCGCATCCGATCCCCGCACCGCCGACACACCCCCTTCCGCGACCGGGCCCAAACATGCTATGGACCGCCCCACGCGTTCACGCACCCCTGTTTACCGGCCGAAAGCGACGGCCCGAACCGACGAGCTAGGATTGACATGACTGCGGTGACATCCGGCGCCGCCGGTGCGCTACGCGGAACCCTGCGTGTCCCGGGCGACAAGTCCATTTCCCATCGCGCCCTGATGCTGGCCGCTTCGACGGTGGGCGAGACGGTGGTTCACGGCCTGCT
This sequence comes from uncultured Rhodospirillaceae bacterium, assembly GCA_964620095.1. GTDB lineage: Bacteria > Pseudomonadota > Alphaproteobacteria > Rhodospirillales > UBA2165 > JAJDXO01. Next base: position 5,715 of record CAZUGT010000131.1, read on the forward strand.
GGAAGCGGACGACGTGCTCGCCACCGCGGCGGCAATGGAAGCGCTCGGCGCGGCCATCGAAAAAGGCGGAGACGGCGGGCCGTGGCGCATCCACGGCCGGGGCGTCGGCGGCCTGGCCGAGCCCGGCAATGTCCTCGACCTGGGCAACTCCGGCACCGCGGCGAGATTGCTGACCGGCCTGCTGGCCGGCCAGCCGTTCAACTCGACGCTCACCGGCGACGCATCTTTGCTCGGCCGGCCCATGGCGCGGGTGACCGGCCCGCTCGAGCGGATGGGCGCCCGCTTCACCTGCCGGTCGGGCCGGCGGCTGCCGATGACCGTTCACGGCACCGACCAACTGCGTCCGATCGTCGAAACCCCGGACGTTGCCTCGGCCCAGGTAAAATCCGCAATTCTCCTCGCCGGGCTAACCGCGCCGGGAAGGACCACGGTTGTCGAACGGCGCCGGTCCCGGGATCATACGGAGCGAATGCTTCGGTCCTTCGGCGCCCAAGTCGCCATCGAGGAAACGGCGGACGGAACCGCCGCCACGGTCACCGGCCAGCCTGAATTGGAGCCGGCGGAGATCCGGGTTCCGGGAGATATTTCCTCGGCCGCATTTCCGCTGGTCGCCGCGGGCATCGTCGAGGGTTCCGACATTTCGGTGCCGGCCGTCGGCACCAACCCGCTGCGCGCCGGTCTCCTCACATGCCTGGAGGAAATGGGCGCCAAACTCACCCGGAGGCCCCTCGACGATGCCGTCGAGGGCGGCGAGCCGATTGCCGATATCCGTATGGAATCGGCGCCGCTGACCGGTATCGACGTTCCGCCGGAGCGGGCGCCGTCGATGATCGACGAGTATCCGGTCCTGGCGATGGCAGCGGCATGCGCGGCCGGGTCCACCACCTTCCACGGCATCGGCGAACTGCGGGTGAAGGAAAGCGACCGCTTGTCGGCCCTTGCCGCGGGCCTGGCCGCATGCGGCGTCGAGGTCGAGGAAACCGAGGACTCCCTGGTCATCCACGGCCGGGGCGAACCGCCCGCCGGCGGCGCCACCATCGCCGCCGATCTCGACCACCGGATCGCCATGGCATTTCTGGTTTTGGGACAGGTAACCAGGCAACCCGTCACGATCGACGACGGCTCGACGATCGCCACGAGCTTTCCCGGATTCACCAAGGTGATGGGAGATCTGGGGGCGGTGTTTTCGGCCGAAGGACCGGGGCCGTGATTATCGCGGTGGACGGCCCGGCCGCATCGGGAAAAGGCACGCTGACCCGGCGTTTGGCGGAACATTTCGGACTGGCCCGCCTGGATACGGGACTTCTCTACCGTGCGGTCGGGTTCAGAATAATCGAACAGGGCGGTGACCCCGGGGAGACGGCGATCGCCATCGCCGCGGCCGAAAAACTTCAAGCCTCGGACTTGAACGATCCGGCGCTTCGCGGGGAAGCGGCCGCGTCGGCGGCCTCGGTCGTCGCAGCCATTCCCGAAGTGCGCGGGATCCTTCGCGCGTTCCAGCAGAACTTCGCCGCGAACCCGCCGGGGGGCGCGCCGGGTGCCGTCCTCGACGGGCGGGACATCGGCACCGTCATCTGCCCCGGCGCGGACATCAAGCTGTTTCTCACCGCAAGCCCGGAAGTCCGCGCCGAACGGCGCGTTAAGGAGTTGCAAGCCAAAGGCCTTGAAGCTATATACACGCGCATTCTGCGGGACTTACAGGACCGCGACGCCAGGGATGCATCGCGGGCCGTATCGCCGCTGGAGCCGGCCAAAGACGCACTGGTCATCGACACCAGTGAAAAAGACGCCGACACAGTGTTTGAAACGGCACTCGCTCATATCACGTCGCAGAATAACTGAAGACCGGGTCCAGGCCGCCCGACCGCGGCAAGCGCCCACATTGCCCGTCTTCGGACGGGCGCCCGCAACGTGTTGAAAGACCGCCGGATTCAACCGGCCGGCCAGTGAAACAATTATTCGAAGGAAGACTTGAACATGGCAAACGTGGATACCCACGCCGACAATCTCCCCCCGGAAGTCGCCGAGCAGATGGCCGGCGAAAATTTTTCCGACCTCCTCGACCAGGCTTTTGAACGGGAAGAGCGCCTTCAGGGCAAAGTGGTAAACGGCCTCGTGCTGGCGGTCGAGAACGATTTCGTCCTCATCGATGTGGGATTGAAGTCCGAAGGGTCGATCCCGATCAAGGAATTTTCCGAAGCCGGCGGCGCCCCGACCATCATGGCGGGCGACCGCGTCGATGTCTTCGTGGAGCGGTTCGAGGGCCGGGACGGCGTCGTCGTCCTGAGCCGCGAGAAGGCCCGCCGGGAGGAAGCGTGGAACGTCCTCGAGAAAGCCTTTGAAGATGACGAAAGGGTAGAAGGCGTCATCTTCGGCCGGGTCAAGGGCGGGTTTACCGTCGACCTCTCCGGCGCCGTAGCGTTCCTGCCCGGCAGCCAGGTGGATATCCGCCCGATCCGGGACGTGGGACCGCTGATGGGCAGCCCGCAACCCTTCCAGATTCTCAAGATGGACCGCTCCCGCGGGAACATTGTCGTCTCGCGCCGCGCGGTACTGGAGGAAACCCGCGCCGAGGAACGCTCGGAGCTGATTTCCAACCTTACCGAGGGACAGGTTCTCGAGGGCGTGGTCAAGAACATCACCGACTACGGCGCCTTCGTGGATCTCGGCGGCGTCGACGGCCTGCTCCATGTGACCGACATCGCCTGGCGGCGGATCAATCATCCGTCCGAAGCCCTGCAGGTCGGCCAAACGGTCAATGTTCAGGTGATCCGGTTCAACCCGTCGACCCAGCGTATCTCACTGGGCATGAAGCAGCTTGAAGCCGACCCGTGGGAGGGTGTCGACGCCAAGTATCCGCTCGAGATCAAGCTGACCGGCCGGGTAACCAACATCACCGACTACGGCGCTTTCGTGGAGTTGGAGCCCGGCGTCGAAGGCCTGGTCCACGTCTCCGAGATGAGCTGGACCAAGAAGAATGTCCATCCGGGCAAGATCGTCTCCACAAGCCAGGAAGTGGAGGTCATGGTCCTCGATGTCGACCGCAACAAGCGGCGCATCAGTCTGGGCTTGAAGCAATGCGTGGCCAATCCGTGGACCGACTTCCTGGAGAAATTCCCGGTCGGGTCCGAGATCGAGGGCGAAATCAAGAACATCACCGAGTTCGGGCTGTTTGTCGGCCTCAATGAGGAGATCGACGGCATGGTCCACCTGTCGGACCTAGACTGGGTGAAGTCCGGCGAAGAAGCGATTGCCGGCTACAGCAAGGGCGACATGGCGAAGGTCAAGGTCCTGGACGTCGATGTCGAGAAGGAGCGGATTTCCCTCGGTGTGAAACAGCTCACCGAAGACCCGGTCGCCGACGGTCTCGAGAAGCTCAAGAAGGGCGACATCGTCACCTGCACGGTCACCGGCACCGGCGACAAGGGAATCGAGGTCTCCGTGGGCGGGGACGTTCCAGGCTTCATCCGCCGGTCCGATCTCGGCCGCGACCGCTCCGAACAACGTCCCGATCGCTTTGCCTCCGGCGAGTTGGTGGATGCGATGGTCGTCTCGGTCGACAAAGCCAGCCGCAAGATCAACCTCTCCATCAAGGCCCGCGAGGTCGAAGAGGAGAAGATCGCCATGGCGGCCTACGGCTCCTCGGACTCCGGCGCGTCCTTGGGTGATATCCTCGGCGCGGCCCTGAAGGAGAAAAGCGAGGCCGACACCGCCGAAGCCGAAGCCGAAGCGGAGGAAGCGGAGGCGGGGGAAGCCGCCGCCGAAGATACGGCCGAAGCCGAAGCCGAACCGGAGGAAGCCGAGGCGCCCTCCGAAGAAGCAGCCGCCGAAGACGTGGACGATGCGGAGAAAGAGCCCGAAGGCGAGCCTGAAGACGAGGCCAAGAGCTAACGGCATCGATGGGATGAGGCGGGCCCATGGCGCTGGATACTGACAGGATTGTCGACCGCCGCCGCCTCAAGCGCCGCCTCGGCTTCTGGCGGGTCGTCGCCGTTGCGGCGCTCATCGCCCTGGTGGCCGTGGGCGCCGGTCGCTTCAGCGGGGTTGGCGGCGGGCCCTATGTAGCCTCCATCGACATTTCCAATGTCATATTCGGAGAGCCGGCCCGGGATGCCGCGCTTCGCCGGGTGGCGGCGGACCGCAGGGCCCGGGCGCTCATCGTCCGGATTAATTCTCCCGGCGGCACCGTTGCCGGAGGAGAGGCGCTATTCCGTTCATTGCGGCTGGTCGCCGACAGGAAACCCGTGGTCGCCGTCATCGGCGAGCTCGGGACCTCGGCCGGGTACATGTCGGCGCTCGGCGCCGATTACATTATCGCCCGCGAAAGCTCGATCACCGGGTCCATCGGAGTCATTTTGCAGAGCACCGATGTCACCGGCCTGCTGGACAAACTGGGCGTCAAGCCGGAGTCGGTCAAGAGTTCGCCCTTGAAGGCGCAGCCCAATCCGCTGGAGCCGTTCTCCGAAGAAGCCCGCGCCGCCACCGAGGCTGTGGTCGCCGACATCTATGACCTATTTGTCGGCATGGTTGCCGAGCGGCGCCAAATGAGCAGGGAGCGGGTGGCCCCGTTGGCGGACGGGCGGATATTCACCGGACGCCAAGCTCTTCGCCAGGGACTTATCGACGGCGTCGGCGGCGAGGCGGAGGCTCGCGACTGGCTGGCCTCGGCCCACAGCCTCGCCGCATCACTGCCCGTACGGCCCGTGAAAACACGCCGCGATGACGGAATTCTGAGTGACATGATCGACGATGTATTCGGAAAAGCATTGTTTTCTGAACGACTTAGACTTGACGGGTTGATTTCCCTTTGGCACCCTGAGTTCAAATAAGCCTTGTTCGGCGTCTGGCAGCGCCGGCCGATATCTCCACTATCGGAGAATTGGCAGCGAGGGGGGAGGGACGCACTGAGATGACCAAATCCGAACTCATCGCATACCTGGCCGAGCAGAATCCCCATCTCTATCAGCGCGACGTAGAACGAATCGTAACCACAATCTTCGACGAAATTGCCGCGGCCCTCGCGAGAGGAGACCGGGTCGAATTGCGCGGCTTCGGGGCATTTTCGGTTAAACACCGCGACTCGCGCGTGGGGCGAAATCCCCGGACCGGCGAGGCGGTGCAGGTCGCGGCAAAGCGCGTTCCCTATTTCAAGACTGGAAAGCAACTCAGGGAAATGATCAACTCCTGAGCCGCCGCCGGCCCAAGAGGGTCCGGGAGCGGCGGCTTGCCGCAGGGAGACCAGTTCTTTGATCCGTGTCCTTTCCTGGATCGCCATGGTGATCATTGGCCTGGCAATTATCGTATTCGCCGTCGCCAATCGGTCTCCGCTGGAGATCGACCTCGGGCCGCTCCCGTTCGCACCGGTCGTGCCGATTTTTGCCGTCGTCCTCGGCGCGGCATTTGTCGGGTTTGTGGCAGGCGGCGTCATAACCTGGCTATCCGCCGGCGGAACGCGCCGAAGGGCCCGTCGGGAACATCGGCGCGCCGACACCCTCGAAAAGGACCTGGAAACCCTCAAATCCAAGATCGACGAGTTGGACAAGAGCGGCAACGCCCCCTCGGACTAGCGCCGCAACCCCGGGGGCTGTATAAGACGGCGACCCCGCCAAGCCTGGAGCATTTCGAATGACCCTGCCGCCTCATGAACGCGTCTTCGTCCCGCTCGATACGCCGGATTTCGGCCGCGCCAAGGCGATTGCGTCCGATGTCGCGGGTCATGTCGGCGGCGTGAAGGTCGGCAAGGAGTTGTTCACGGCGCTGGGGCCCGAAGCGGTTTTGGAGATCACCGGCGGAAACATACCGCTGTTTCTCGATCTCAAATTCCACGATATCCCGAACACGGTTGCCGGCGCCGTGCGAAGCGCGGTCAAGATGAAACCATACATGCTCAACGTTCACGCCGCGGGCGGCCGCGCCATGATGAGGGCGGCGGCCGATGCGGCCGGGGAAGCGGCATCGAAGCTGGGGCTTCAAAAGCCCTTGGTGCTCGGCGTCACCGTGCTCACCTCGCTCGACGACAACGACCTCGAGGACACCGGCGTCTCCGATCCGACGGCGGATCAGGTAAAGCGGCTGGCGGCCCTCGTTCAGGAGAGCGGATTGGACGGAGTCGTCTGTTCGGGGCGCGAAATCGAAACCCTGCGCTCGCAATGCGGTCCGGATTTCAAACTCGTGGTGCCTGGAATCCGGCCTGTCTGGGCGTCCGCGGACGACCAGAAACGCGTTCTCACACCCGCGGATGCCGTCGGCCGCGGGGCGGATTACCTGGTGATCGGGCGGCCGATCACCGGCGCCGCCGATCCCGCGGAGGCCGCCGGCCGGATTCGAGATGAACTCGCCGAGGCCGCTTGAGGTAAAGATTTGCGGCCTTGACCGCCCGGAATCCGTA
>CAZUGT010000132.1:0-2528 GCA_964620095.1 uncultured Rhodospirillaceae bacterium
ACGGGCGTCCTTCAAGACCAGGGGGAGTTCCGCCGCCAGTTCGAGCAGGGGAGCGGCCTCGTCGAGCGCCCTGTCGATCAGCCGGCGTCCCGGACCGGATAGCCGCTGATCAGCCAGGGAGTTGACGTGCAGGCCGGCGGCCTCGAACCAGGGCGCCGGAATGTAGACCCGATCGAGGAGCGAATAGTCCTCCTTGCAGTCCTGCAGATGGTTCAGGACCTGGAGAAGATTGCACAACGCATCCGACTGGAGGTAACCGGCCGGGTCCTCCCCGTGCAGATCCAGGAGGTAGCGGCCAACCGGCGCCGCCGACCGGTTGCAGTAGTCGATCAGGTCGTCCCAGTCCCGATAGCGGCGCTTGGTCGCGTCCTGCTTGAAGGCCGAAATGAGATCCAGGCAGTGCCGGTCGGTCACCGCCGTCTCCCGCAGGCTGTCCCGCATGAGCAATGCCGTCTCGAAGCCGTCCCTTTGCTCGCCGCTTTGCAGGACTTCGGCAAAGCCGTCGAGGCGTTCGAGCTTCTCCCCGGGCCGCAGACTTGGCGAGTCCGCGATGTCGTCGATGGCCCGCGCAAACCTGTAGAATTTTGCAATGTGCGGTCTCAGATGCGCCGGCAAAAGCCATGAGCCCACGGGAAAATTCTCATACGCGGCGTCCTTGCCGGAGGGCGCCTCGGGGCCGGCATTCAAGCCGCCGCCGATTCCGGGCGTCGAAGCACTTGTCGCGGGTGTATCATCCATAACGGGCGCAGCGATCCAGGTTGGCAGAACCTCTCCGGAAGGGTAGGTATAGGTTAGAATATCAGACGTTATGCTGAAATTAAGGCAGAAGCGCAAATGAACGAGATGTCGGACGCGACTCCCGCCGCAGCCGGTACAGCCCCAAGGCGCACTTCGCTGCCCGTGGACGTCGATGGCGTGATCATCGGCGGCGCCGCTCCGATTGTCGTCCAGTCCATGACCAATACCGATACGGCCGATGCCGCCGCGACCGCCGAGCAGGTGGCGGCGCTGGCGCAGGCCGGGTCCGAAGTGGTCCGGATTACCGTCAACACGGAGGAGGCGGCGCGCGAAGTCCCAAGGATTCGGGAAATCCTGGATGTTCGGGGGGAAAGCGTTCCGCTGGTGGGTGACTTCCATTACAACGGCCACACGCTGCTGACCAGGTATCCCGAGTGCGCAGAAGCCCTTGCCAAGTATCGGATCAATCCGGGCAATGTGGGTTTCAAGGAAAAGCGGGACGTCCAGTTCACCACGATGATCGAGAAAGCCATCGAGTTCGGCAAACCCGTTCGGATCGGCGTGAACTGGGGCAGTCTCGACGCGGATTTGCTGGCGCGCCTGATGGACGAGAATGCCGAACGGTCCGACCCGAAGGACTCGCAGGAGGTTCTCCGGGAGGCCCTGGTCGCCTCGGCGCTGGAAAGCGCGGCGTTGGCGACGGACATCGGGCTGCCTGCAAATCGCATCATCCTGTCATGCAAGGTATCGAACGTTCAGGATCTGATTACCGTCTACGGCGATCTGGCGGCGCGATGCGACTACGCGCTTCATCTCGGTCTGACCGAGGCCGGGATGGGGTCCAAGGGGATTGTCGCTTCCACTGCGGCGTTGGCGGTGCTCCTGCAGCAGGGGATCGGCGATACCATCCGGATTTCACTGACGCCCGAGCCCGGCGGCGACAGGACCAGGGAGGCTATCGTCGCGCAGGAGATTCTGCAGTCGATGGGTCTGCGCTCGTTCGTGCCCCAAATTGTCGCGTGCCCGGGTTGCGGCCGGACGACCAGCACCGTGTTCCAGGAACTGGCGGAAGAAATCCAGACTTATGTCCGCGACAAGATGCCGGAGTGGAGCAGGTCCTTCGACGGCGTCGAAACCATGCAGGTGGCCGTCATGGGATGTATCGTCAATGGCCCCGGCGAAAGCAAGCACGCCAATATCGGTATCAGCCTTCCCGGGACCGGCGAGCAGCCGGCGGCGCCGGTTTTCGTCGACGGCGAGAAGACCGTCACCCTTCGAGGCGCCAATATCGGTGACGAATTCAAGGCGATCGTCGACCAATATGTCGCCGACAAATATCCGCCGCGGGAAACAGGCTAATCCCCGGCGGGCGCGCTGGACAGTCCCCCGAGAATTCTCTATACACCCCCGTCCGATCGTGGCGCCCGGTGCCGGAGCGGACGCCCGGATGCCCAGGTAGCTCAGTTGGTAGAGCACATGACTGAAAATCATGGTGTCGGTGGTTCGATTCCGCCCCTGGGCACCATTTCTTCATTATTTTCAATGGATTGAAGAAAATACCCGGTGCTTGCCCCATGAGAGCGCCGACGGATCAAACGGTGTCTCAATACAGCCTTCGGACAACGACGGTGTGGTCTATACCAAGCTGGACGATGCGGGCGTCTGGAAGATAAAACTCGTTCAGGAATTGAAGGTCGCCGATTTTAATGTCGACGCCAACAAGGTGATCTAGACATGAATGCGCAACTGTCTATCCCCAAGTCGGAACTGGCCGATTTCTGTCGGGCGCA
>CAZUGT010000133.1:0-28580 GCA_964620095.1 uncultured Rhodospirillaceae bacterium
CAACCGGCCGATGCCGGCGGCGCCCAAGATCGCGCTGCCGACCATCACCTTCCGGGAGGGGACGACCTTTCACATGAACGGCCAGACCATCGCGATCCGGCACCTGCCGGGCGGTCACACGGGCGGCGACTCCTTCGTCCACATCGAGGAGTTGGATGTCATTCACACCGGTGACCTGTTCTTCAACGGCTTCTACCCGTTCATCGATGTTCAGCACGGCGGCGGGATCAAAGGCATGATCGCGGCCGCCGACAAGATCCTGTCCATGGCCGGACCGAATACCAAAATTATTCCGGGCCACGGACCGCTGGCCGACAAGGCGGCGTTGGAGCGTTTCCGGGATATGCTGAAGACGGTTCAGGCCAACGTCGCGGCGGCCATGTCGGGCGGCAAATCGATCGACGATGTCATCGCGGCGAAACCGACGGCGGCAACGGACGGGAAATGGGGCGGCGGATTCCTCAAACCCGGCGTGTTTACCCGGATCGTGTATACCTCGCTGGCGAAGTAGCGCTCGGGTCCGCCGGTGACGCGCTCTGTTCGAGTTCCCGCGCCACCGCCCGCTGACGGGTGAGGGCCCAGAGCCATATCACCGCGGCGAGCGCCGCGGCGCCGATCAATGCGTTCTGAAAGCCGGCGCCGAGATCGGCAATGGCGCCGAGAGCGGCCGCGCCAACCGAGGCCAGACCGAAGCTCGCCGAGACATAGACCGCCATCACCCGGGCTCTGAGCTGCTGATCGACGGCATTTTGAACGAGCGTCGTCGAGCCGACGCCGCCCATCAACAATGCCATCCCGAGGAGGGTAATCGCCGCCGTTCCCACCCAAAGGCTATCGGTCGCGGCGAACAGCGCCTGCATGACCGCCGTGCCGATAAACCCGAGGATGACGATGCGGGTCAGTCCCTGGGTCCGGCCGCGCCTCGCAACGTACAGTGCGGAGAGCATGGCGCCGAACCCGGTCGCGCCCAGCAATAGTCCCAGCGTCTCCGGGCCGCCGCCGAAGACCGTTCCGACAAATCCCTGTACCAGTTCGATATAGGGCCGGATCAGAAGGGCGGTCGCGGTCAGAAGCAGGAAGACGAACCGGATGCCGGGCTCGCCGGCGATGTAACGGAGGGGCTCGATAAACTCGGTCACGAACCCTCGAGGTGTCCCGCCCGACGGCGGCGAGACGGACATGGGGATACGCAGCAATAGCAGCAGAAACACCAGGAAGGTGGCCGCGTTGAACGCCAGCGCCGTTTCGACGTCGGCGAGGCCGATAATCGCGGCGCCAAGCGCGGGACCGATAATACGGGTCAAATTGAACGAAGCCGAATTCAGGCCGAGCGCGGACGACAAATCGGCGCGCGGCACCACCTGGCTGGCCATGGACATACGGGCCGGACTGCCCGCCGCGTCGCTTGTGCCCAACAGCGCCGTGAGAATCACGATCAGCTCGATGGTAATCGCGTCCAGGGCGACTAGGCCCGCGAACACGGCCCCGACCGCGAACGAAAAAACCGACGTCGCCCGGAGAACCTGCAGGGACCCCAGCCGGTCGGTGAACACGCCCGCTATGAGGGGGACGATCACCAATGGGAAGAGATCGGCGAAGGCGACGATGCCCAGCCAGGTTCCGGACTCGGTCAGTTCCCAAACCAGCCACATGATCGCGGTGCGCTGGACCCATCGGCCGGTATGGCTGGCGGTGCTGCCCAGCCAGAGGTACTGATAGTTTCGGTGCGAGAGGGCGCGGCCGATGCCGCCCAGGAGAAATCCCCAATTCATGCCCGGGAGCTTACGCCTTCGCCCCGGAACGTCGAGACCCAATCGGAGGCAGTCGGATGAGCGGACAGGGCTGGAGCGTGATGACTCAACTGTGAATCGAAAGGGGATTCCCTTGGTTGGCTTGAGCCGATTCCTTATCGTGGCAACGACACAAATTCCCCCTCACCCGGCTCCGGCCTTCAATCGGCCGAGGCCGATGTCCGTCAGCCGGCCGGATGCAGGTCCGTCCCGGTGTCGAGCACCGGCAACCGGGCGATCGCCGCGCCGCTCTTCTCTTCGGCGAGCCGAAGCTCGTAGAGCTTCTGGAGGTTGAGCCAGAACTCGCCCGTGGTGCCGAAGAAGCGCCCGAGCCGAAGCGCCGTGTCCCCGGTGATGGCGCGCCGGCCGTTCAGAATGCCGGTGATGCGGTTCGTCGGCACCTCGATGCGCCGGGCGAGTTCGGCCGCGCTCATACCGAGCGCGTCGAGGTCTTCGCGCAGCGTCTCGCCGGGATGGATGGGTTCGCGCATGTCGCGCCTCCTATCGGTGGTAGTCGACGATTTCCACCTCGGTAGGGCCGCATCCGCGTTACGTCAAGCATAACGGGATTGTCGGAATCCGGAAACAAGCAGTCCCCAGGAACTACAATCTTTTCAGGGTCTTCTATGGTTACGGGGTAAGGATTTTAGCCTGTGACCTTCAAGGGGGAGGGGGTTAGGGGGTGCGCAAACGGCTTCCAGAACGGCGGATGCGCTTCCCAATAGAATCATCACGCTCACCGGAAGACGACCGTGCGTGAGCCGTTGGGGAGCACCCGATGCTCGGACAAATAACCGAGCGCGCGGGACAGCACCAGGCTCTCGGTTTCGCGTCCGACCGCCGCCAGGTCTTCCGGCGTATAGGTATGATCGACCCGCTGGATCTGCTGCTCGATGATCGGTCCCTCGTCCAAATCCTGGGTGACGAAGTGGGCGGTCGCCCCAATCAGCTTGACCCCGCGGGCGTGGGCTTGGTGGTACGGTTTGGCGCCCTTGAAGCCGGGCAGGAAGGAGTGATGGATGTTGACCGCCCGGCCGGAGAGGGTCTCGCACATTTCGGCGGACAGCACCTGCATGTAGCGCGCAAGGACCAGATAGTCCGCGCCGCTGGTCCGGAAGAGTTCGAGGATCCGGGCTTCCTGATCGGCTTTGGTCTCCTTGGTCACCGGCAGGTGGTGAAACGGAATGTCGTGCCAGTCGGCCAGCGGTTTGAGGTCCGGGTGATTGGAGACGATCGCCGGAATCTCCGCGTTCAACGTGCCCGAGCGGTAGCGATAAAGAATATCGTTCAGGCAATGCTCCGCCTTGGTGACCATGATCAGGAGCCTGGTCTTGGCGCTCTGCTCGTGGAGCTGCCAGTTCATTTGAAATTTCTTGGCGATGGCCCCGAAGCCCGCGCGCACGCCGTCGATATCCATATTGGGATCGGTGATGTGGAAGACCTGCCGGCAAAAGAAGGTCACGGTCCCTGGATCGGCGAAATAGGAGGCCTCGGTCATGAAACAGCCGAGGTCGCTGAGGCAGCCGCTGGCGGCGGCGACGATGCCCGTCCGGTCCGGACAGGTCACGGTCAGCACGTAAGATACGGGCTCCGTCTCCTCGCTCATCGATGGGGCTTTCTTTGCTGTCTTAGCGGGCGGCGGCGGGCGCCCGTTCCTCCCGGTGGGTCGGTCCGATACCGGCCTCGGCGAGGATTTCCGGGATCGTCTCTTCCTGACGGATGGCCATGATATGGACCCCGGCGATGCCGTCAATCTCTCTGAACCGCTGGATCAGTTCGACGCAGACGCGCCGCCCTTCGGCCCGTTCGTCGTCCGCCTGGTCGAGCCGGTCGACGATCTCGTCGGGGATGATCACTCCCCAGAGGTTTTCGCGCATCCAGCGGGCCGATTTCGCCGAGCGGATGGGACCGATTCCCATGAGCACGAACAGCTGGTCGGTGGCCCCATGATCCCGTAGCCGCGCGATGTAGCGTTCGACGATTCCCGCATCGAAACAGAACTGGGTCTGCACGAATTGCGCCCCCGATGCCGCCTTGGCAAGCAACCGCTCCGGCGTCCAGCCGGGCTCGGGATCGATGGGTGTGTCGGCGGCGCCGATGAACAGGTCCGGCGGCGAGGCGATCTCGCGGCCCGACAGGATCGTGCCGTCGTCCCGCATCTGCCGGGCCATGTCGATGAAGGCGCCGGTATCCAGATCGAAAACCGGCTTGGCATCCGGTTGGTCGCCCTGTTTGGGATCGTCTCCGCCCAGGATCATCACGTTGCGCACGCCGAAGGCGCCGGCGCCCAGCAAGTCGCTCTGCAGGGCAATCCGGTTGCGGTCCCGGCAGGTGAACTGAAGCACCGGTTCGATGCCGCGCTGCATCATCAACCCCGCCGCGGCCACGTTGGAGAGATGGGCGCGGGCGCCTGCCCCGTCGGTGACGTTGACCGCGTCGACGACGCCCCTGAGCGGCAGGGCCTTGTCCAGGAGGTCGTCGGCATTCGCCGAGAGCGGCGGCGTCAACTCGGCCGTTACGGCGAATTCGCCGTTGAGCAGCGTGCGGACCAGGCCGGCTTCGACGGGAAGAGAGGTGTCCGGCGGCATGGGCTAGCTCCGTTTCCGCGAGACCACGAACGACTCATTGAGAAACCACAGGCCGCCGTGCTGTTTCAACGCGTCCTCGGTCGCCGTCAGATAGTGGCCGTCGGAGACCGCGTCGGCGATCAGGTGATCCTCGATCTGATAGACGTAGATGGCGGCGTTCCAGGCGGCGAACAGGGTCGACGTGCCGATGCTCTCGCCCCCGATTTCACTCGGCAGGGTGTGCATGTCGTAGCGGAACAGGGACCGGTTGTCGGCGTAGGTGTTGAACCGGAGATCCCGCTCGGACCTGCCGAGGGTTTGCTTCAGCACCTTCATCAATTCGTGCCGGCTCGATTGGTTGAGCTCCCGGCCGGGCCAAATGCCCTGAATGATGTCGAGGCCCGGGTCCTGACCATAGGAATGGATGCCCAGCATCCGTCCCCCCGGCGCCAGGGATCTGGCCAGCGGGGCAAGGACCTTCTCGACCTTGAACGCCGGGCTCATGCTGGCGCGGTAGGGCTGGGAGGCCATGATCATGTCGTACTGGCCCTGGAACTGGCCGGGGCGGGGGATGACGGGGTCGACCACGAAGCGCTGATCCTCGCGGTAGATCACCATGACCGACGGCCGCTCATAGAGCGGGTTGCCGGTCTTCTTGGACGCCTTGACCTTCCAGCCTTCGGACAGGATGGGTTTCAGCGATTTGATCTGCTCGTCGAACTCGTGGGACGTGGTGCCGGTGAGCGGCACCTCGTGCCAATTGAGGGCGGCCGCCGACGTGACGCTGCCCGGCATCAGCTGCGGCGCCTCGCTGTAATAGAGGTTGGTGACCACCAGGACCGTCGCCGGGTGTTCGAAGAACCGGTCGGACATCTTTTCGAGACTGAGGCGGACGTCCTCGAGGCTGATTTCCTTGCCGACGATGACGAACGGGACCGTGGGATGGCGACGGTGCATGTCGCGCATTACCCGGGTGAGCACGGTGCCGTCGCCCATGCCCGCATCGAACAGCCTGAGCGCCGGCGGTTTGGGGTGAACCTGGGCGAGTTCCATGCCGACGCGCTCGGCGACCACCCACTTCTCCGAGCAGGTGTTGACGAACATCAGGTATTTCTGGCGGTTGTCGTAGAACCGGAACGCCTTGGGTTCGCCGTTTTCGTCGAGAGGCGTCACCCGCGAATAGACCTTGGCCTTCTGCCTCCCGCCGGCGCCGTTGCCTTTCGGGGCCGCCTCGCGCTTGAGGGGCAGGTTGTCGGGCAAGGCCGCCGTTCCCGAGCCGTTGTCCCTGGGCGCTGCCGCCTCGTCCTTGGTCATGTACTTTCGCACCCGGTCGACGGTGCGCATGGTGACCCCGCGGCCGGCGCGCAGGCGGCTGACGAATTTGCCGTCGTTGACGGTGAGGCGGCCAAAGGTCGACTCGGCGATGGCGTTATCGCGGCAATAATCCTCGATCTCGCCGATGAATGTCTGAATGTCTTCCATCGCCCAAGTCTTCGGCCGGCGGACCAAATAGTCAATGAAAATCCCATTATTTGAGTGGGATGAAATAGTGGGATTTATCCTACACATGGGATGGAGAGTGGGATTGAAGAGAGCTATTTCGATTCTTCGAAAATTCCGTATATTGAGATTTCTGAATCCTGTGGTAGATTGTCCGCATGGATGCAATTGCCCCTAAACCCCTGGTCAATCCGGTTTTCGACGGCGGCGGCGGACTGCCCGATGGCCAGTACAAGTCCGCCTGCCGCATGTGCCATGGGGGCTGCGGCACCATCATGCACGTCGAAGGCGGCAAGCTGGTCCACGTCGACGGCGATCCTGACAACCCGATGAACCGGGGCAAGCTGTGCCCCTTGGGAGCGGCCAGCCTGGAGCAGGTCTACAACCCGTCCAGGCTCAAATATCCCATGCGCCGGGTCGGCGAACGGGGCGAGGGGAAGTGGGAGCGCATCTCCTGGGACGAGGCCTACGACGAGATGTGCGCCAAAATTCGCGAGGCCACCGAGCGCGACGGCGCCGAGAGCATCTGGGTGGGCACCGGGACCGGACGCCACCACTTCGGCTATGTCTCCCGCTTCGCCAACGCCATCGGCACCCCCAACTGGTGCGAGCCGGGCACCGCCCAGTGCTTCCGGCCCAGGGTTCACGGATCGATCATCACCATGGGCCAGCTGCCCATCTGCACATACACCAACGAGGCGCAGCCTGACCTGATCCTGTTCTGGGGCCACAACCCCATCTATTCCGGGCCCGACGGCGAACTGGGCTTCGGGGTGAAGGATGCGCTCGCCCGCAAGCCCAAGATCATCGTCGTCGATCCGCGCGAGACCATGCTCGCCAGGCGCGCCGACTACTTCCTTCAGCTCCGCCCCGGCACCGACGATGCGCTGGGGCTCGCCATGCTCAACGTGATCATCGGCGAGGAGCTCTACGACAAGGATTTCGTCGAGAAATGGACCCACGGCTTCGACCGGCTCGCCGAACGGGTCGAGCAGTACACGCCCGAGTGGGCCGAACCCGTTACATGGGTGAAGGCGGACGACATCCGCGGCGCGGCGCGGCTCTATGCCGAGACCAGGCCCTCCATGCTGGAGTGGGGATGCGCCATTGAGCATACGCCGGCCTGCTTCCAGACCGTCCGCGCGCTGCTCTGCCTGCCGTCGATCACCGGCAATATCGATCAGCCGGGGGGATGGGCGTTCGGCATGATGGGCGTCGCGCCGATGCCGCAGCTGTTCGACAAGATGCCCATGGAGCAGCAGCGGAAGCGCCTGGGCTATGACGACTACAAGGTGCTGTCGGGCGAATTGGCGCAGCTTCCCTCGGCCCATATCCCGAGCATCTTCGACGCCATCCGGACCAGGAAACCCTATCCGGTCACCACCGGGCTGATCTTCGGCAACAACGCGCTCTCCACCTACGGCGAGGTGGATGTTGTCTACGAGACACTGATGGCTCTCGACTACCTGATGGTCGCCGAGCTCTACATGACGCCGACCGCCGAGCTCGCCGATCTGGTGCTGCCGGTGTCCACCTGGGCCGAGGTGGACGCGCTGCCCGCCGTGCCGTTCTACGGCCAGAACGTGATGCTCGCCCAGCAGAAGGTGGTGCAGGTGGCCGAGTGCGTGCAGGACGAGGTGATCATGACCGAGATCTGCCGCCGCCTCGGCACCGAGTTCGGCCAGGAGAGCCCCGAAGAGGTCTACGATTCCATGCTGGCGCCCAAGATGGGCATGAGCTTCGCCGAGCTGCGGGAGAGGGGGTTCGTCCAGCCCGAGTTCAAGTACCGCAAGTACGAGGAAAACGGCTTCAACACCCCGACCGGCAAGATCGAGCTTTATTCCACCCGGATGGAGGAGTGGGGCGACGACCCGCTGCCCTATTTCGAGGAGCCGCCGGAAAGCCCCTACGCCACGCCGGAACTGGCCGAGGAGTATCCCTACATCCTGATCACCGGCGCGCGCCTGCCCACATATTTCCAGTCCGAATACCGGCAGATGCCGACGCTCCGGCGCGGCCGGCCCGAGCCCGAATGCGAACTTCACCCGGAGACGGCGGCCGAACTTGGGCTGGAGCAGGGGGACTGGGTGTCCATCGAGACCCGGCGCGGCAAGTGCCGCCAGAAGGTGCGCATCTTCGAGGGCATCGATCCCCGGGTCATCCACGCCCAGCACGGCTGGTGGTTCCCGGAGGAGGATGACAGCCCCGACCACGGCATCTGGCGCTCCAACGCCAATACGCTCACCTCCATGCAGCCGCCCTATTGCAAGTCCATGGGGACCTATCAGCTCCGCGCGCTCCTGTGCAAAGCGGTCAAGGCCGAGGAGGCGGACGAACCGTGGCGGCCGCCCCGCATCGCCGCCATGGACGGCAAGTGGCAGACCAACGTCGCGGACGTTCAGGAGTGGGACGAGGCCGAGATCAAGGCCTGGCGCGAGATGCGCGGCGGCAAGAAACAGCGCCGGGTTTAGCCCCGGAAAATCAAGAGACGCTCCAGTCCGTCGTCGACGCCGAACAGGCCGGATTTGTATGAGTGGAGGGGGTAGTTATAATTGAAGGATCCCCCCTGCCATCGCCAGCCGCTCGGCGGCTTTTTCTCCGGGAACAAATAGTTCCACCCGCCGCCAAGAGCCTCATGCTTGTCGAGGGATTCCAAGCTATCGATGGAATGCGAAACCTGGCGTGTTCCGAGAAGGTTGCGAACGATCAAAACGCGGCGATCGGTGATCGCATAGAGGTACCGGCCGGCTCCAAGCAGATACCAGACCGGCCGGAACAGCATGATGATGCCCGCGCCGACGAACAGCAGGCCGGCGAGAACGAATAGAACCAGTATTTGGTCTGCCTTGATTCTCTCGATGGTACCGGGGATATCGCCCCAATCGACGAAGTCGCCCAGCCAGAAATACATGAACACCAGAAAAGCCACGCCCATAAGCACCTGGATGCGGCCAAGCTGCCAGGCCATGGCCAAGGGCCGGGGCCGGCCGGCCCAGCGGAGACTTTCGCCGGGCTCGATCAGCTCCATGGCATCGGAATAGGGATCGGACACAGAGGTTCGCCAACAGGTTCTTGTTGGGCGGAAAGTAGATTAGTGCAGCTACGTGATCAAACTAAGCGTTCTGCGGCGGATCGAAGTGGAAGAAGTCGCGGAAGCCGTCGGCGATCTTCTTGCCGAAATCAACCTCCACCCCCTGCACGATGGAGTCCGGGATCGAGACGTCGTCCCGCCCTTCCTCGACGCCGGTGATCACCGTCAGCTGCACCGCGTCCGTATCGCCGATGTTCTTGAACCCGCGATAGACCCGGGGCGGGCACGAGAAGGTATCCCACTTGTTGAGCACCAGCGTGTGCTCGACGGGATCGCCGATGTAGTACTCGATGGTGCCCTCGAGGCACATGAAGGTCTCGAAGGTGGAATTGTGGCTGTGCAGGCACGGGCCCTGGCCCGGCGGCATGATCGAGATGAACATGGTCGAGCCGGCCGCGCCGACGATGGGCGAGTCGTTGCCGAACGGGCTCTTGGTGTCGTCCAGAATGATCGGCATCAGTTGCCGCGCATAGAACACGTCCATGGCCTCCTGGCCGACCCATTCCAGGTCGTCGGCCGTCGACATCTGCCGGAGATCGCCGAACCGCCCGATCCGGCTTTCGATTTCCTCGGCGGTGGGTGTGTAAATCTCGTTGCTCATCGGTTCCCTCCCATCCCTGGTGGATCAGTTCTTCCCGTGAAGAAAGGTTAGCACGAATCCAGGCGGGGGAGGCTACCTGACGCTGATCTTGTCGAGCACCCAGAGCGCCCCGAACAGGATCGGCTGGTGGATCAAATAGATCAGCAGCGTCTTCCGGCCCATCCAGCGGAGCAGGTCCGGAATTCGGCCCCCGGGCTGCCACCCTTCCAGCCGCCCCATGATCCCGGGCGAGCCGAGCAGCAGCTGCATGAAGGCGAAGCCCAGGAGCGTGGCGCCGAACCACGGAAAGATGGGCACGTAATCGACGGAGAAGGGCGGGTTGGCGGCAAACCCGATCCAGGCGAGCTGGCGGATGTCGAAGAACGAGAGGTTCACGTCGAGCCCGAGAAAGATCACCGCCCCGCCGCAGAGCGCGACCGCCCAATAGGGAAGGCCCGCGAAAACGGCGATCAGCAGGCTGGCGATGGCGAGGTTGTGGAGGATGCCGAAGAACACGAAGCCCTCCTCGAACACCGTCGCCGTGGCGATGGTGACGACGATGGCTGCGGCGAGGATGCGCGTGAACCGGTTGAGGAATTTCTGCGGGTCCATACGCGCGCGCCGCGCAAGCGCATGGCTGATCCCGGAGGAGACCAGGAAGATGCTGACGATGACCGTCCGGGCGGCGAGCCAGAAGGGGTCGTTGAACAGGTCCACCTCGGTATAGCCGAAGAACGACAGGTCCCAGGACAGGTGGTAGAGGATCATCAGGGCGATCCCGACACCGCGGAGCAGGTCGAGGGCGTCGATGCGGGCCGGCGCCGCTGATGCCGGCCGCGCCATTACGGCGTCCGGCGACGGGAGATACCGATTTCGATCATGGCGCTATTTGACAATGACCCGGCGGGACGCGCTACCGTTTTCTAGTCC
The DNA here is from genome assembly GCA_964620095.1 of uncultured Rhodospirillaceae bacterium. GTDB lineage: Bacteria > Pseudomonadota > Alphaproteobacteria > Rhodospirillales > UBA2165 > JAJDXO01. The sequence goes on from CAZUGT010000133.1 coordinate 10,459, forward strand.
CGGGCGGCGGCGACACGAAATCCCCCTCACCCAGCTACGGCTAAGCCGGGCTGCCGCCCGGCAAGCCTCCGCATCCCTCTCCCCCCAAGGGGGGCGAGGGTAAGGGCGTAGTCCCCTCTCCCCCTTCTTCAGGGGGAGAGGGTCAGGGTGAGGGGGTCATCAGATATGAGAGTGAGGGGGTGCGGCGCCGTCGCTCGCCGATTTTCGGGGGGCCGCCTATCAGGTGCCCGCGATCGGCGGCAGGCCGTGGAGGGCGTCGCGGATCGTCTCCCCGGTCAGCACCTTGAAGTCCCCGGACGCCAGCGCGAGCGCGCCCTGCCGCTCGGTTTCGTGGATGCCGTGGCCCGAGCGCACGTGCATGGCGCCCTCGCAGCCGGCATTCCGGGCGGCTTCCACGTCGATGGCGCGGTCGCCGATCAGCCATGACCGCGGGAGGTCGATGTGGAGCGCCCGGGCCGCCTTGACCAACATGCCAGGGTTGGGCTTGCGGCACGGATGGTCGTCGTGTTGGTAAGGCGGGCGGGCATCGGGATGAAACGGGCAGGCGAAGATCGCCGACAAATGGACGCCGGCACGGTCGAGTTCCCCCTTGATGGCGTCCTGCACCTCGGCGAATTGGGGCCAGTCATAGTAGCGCCGGCCGATTCCCGCCTGGTTGGTGACGATGACCACCGGAACGTCCGCCCGGTTGGCCTCGGCGATGATGTCCGCCGCCCCGGGAATCATGCTCATGTCTTCGGCTCGATGCAGATTGTAGGCCTCTTCGATCACCACGCCGTCGCGATCGAGGAACAACGCCGGGCGCTCCCCGCCGCCGGCCGGCGGCGCCGCGATCTCGGCCCAGATGCCGTCGGAATCGATGAACCCGAATTCAGGATAACCGGCCATGCTGTATTGTATCGCCTTCGCCCGCTGATATTCTCGAAATCCTCGTAGGCCCGAATGATGAAGGATTCGATGACGGAAGACAAAAAGCTCCGCTCCCGCATCACGACGGACGGTCTCGACCGGACCCCGCACCGGGTGTTCATGCGCGCCATGGGAATGGATGACGAGGCCATCGCCCGGCCGATCATCGGCGTCGTCTCGACCGCCGGCGAGGTGACGCCCTGCACCATGACCCTCGCCGTTCAGTCCAAGGCGGCGCAGAAGGGCGTCGTCGAGGCCGGCGGGACGCCGCGCGAGTTCACCACCATCTCGGTCTCCGATGCCGTTTCCATGAACCATCCGGGCATGAAGATGTCCCTGGTGTCCCGCGAGGTCATCGCCGACTCCGTGGAGCTGGTCGTCCAGGCCCATGCCTATGACGGCCTGGTCGCATTCGGCGGCTGCGACAAGAACCTGCCGGGCATGATGATGGCCATGGTGCGGTGCAACGTGCCGGCGGTGTTCATGTACGGGGGCAGCGCGCTGCCCGGCCGGTGGCGGGGCCGGGACGTGAGCGCCATCGAGGCCTACGAAGGGGTCGGCGCCGTGATGACCGGGACCATGACCGAGGCCGAACTCGAGGAATTGGAGCGGGTCTGCCTGCCCACCATCGGAGCCTGCGCCGGCCAGTTCACCGCCAACACCATGGCCATGGTGTCGGAGACCCTGGGCCTCGCCCCGCTGGGCTCGGCGATGATCCCGGCGGTCTACGAGAAACGGCTGGCGGCGGCGGAGCATGCGGGCCGGCTGGTCATGGACATCCTCGGAAGCGGCGGGCCGCTGCCCCGCGACCTGGTGACCCGGGCGTCCATCGAAAACGCCTGCGCGGTGGTCGCGGCGACCGGCGGTTCGACCAATGCCGGGCTGCATATCCCGGCCATCGCCCACGAGGCTGGGATCGCCTTTTCCCTGGACGATGTCGCGGCGGTGTTCGACCGGACGCCGCTGATCGCCGACCTCAAGCCGGGCGGCGCCTATCACGCCAAGGACGTCTACGAAATCGGCGGCACGCCGGTCATCCTGAAGGCGCTGCTGGATGCGGGGCACCTGGACGGGTCCTGTCCGGCCATCGACGGGCGCCGGTTGGACGACGCGCTTGCCGATATCCCGGCGCCCGACGGCAGCGTGGTGCGGCCGGCCTCCGACGCCATTTCAGAGACCGGCGGCGTCGTGGTCCTCAAGGGCAATTTGTGTCCCGACGGCGCGCTGATCAAGGTCGCCGGCCTCGGCAAGCTGGTCCACGAGGGCCCCGCCCTGGTCTTCGACGGCGAGGAAGCCTGCACCGCAGCCATCGCAAAAGGCGACTACGCGGAGGGCTCGGTCATCATCGTCCGCAACGAGGGGCCCAGGGGCGGGCCCGGCATGCGCGAAATGCTGGGCACCACCGCCGTCATCTACGGGCAGGGGATGGGGGAGAAGGTCGCGCTGATCACCGACGGCCGGTTTTCCGGCGCCACGCGGGGCATGTGCATCGGCTACGCCTCGCCGGAGGCGGCGGTGGGCGGCCCGCTGGCGCTGATCGAGAACGGCGACATCATCCGGATCGACTGCGGGGCCCGGACCATCGAGCACATGGTGCCGGCGGACGAGTTCGAGAGGCGGCGGGCAAACTGGTCGCCGCCGGTCCGCGACGGCCTCGCGGGCGCCCTCGAAAAATACGCCGCGACCGTCGGCCCGGCCAACCTGGGCGCCGTCACCCATTCGGGGAACGCCCGGTGGGAAGGGGACGCCTGAGTGGCTAGGCTCGAAGGCATCGAGGCTTGCGTCTTCGACGCTTACGGCACGCTGTTCGACATCAACGCGCCCGTCGCCGGCTTTCGGGACGAGATCGGCGACAAGGCCGACAGGCTGACCGAGATTTGGCGGGCCAAGCAGCTCGCCTACAGCTGGCTCCGTTCCCTGATGGGGGATTACGCGGATTTCTGGGCCGTCACCGGCGACGCGCTGGACTTCGCCATGCGCCGGCTCGGGATGGACGACCCCGATCTCCGCGAGCGTTTGATGACGTCCTACAAAACCCTCGATGCCTATCCCGAGGCGTCGGACGTCTTGACGGCCCTCAAGCGGCGGGGGCTGGCGACCGCCATATTGTCCAACGGCTCGCCCGGCATGCTGACGCCGGCGGTGGAACATGCGGGCCTCGCCGGCGTGCTCGATGCGGTGATTTCGGTGGACCGGCTGCGGATATTCAAGCCGGACCCGCGGGTCTACCGGCTCGCCGTCGATGAACTGGGACTCGGAAGGGAGGAGATCTGTTTCCTGTCCGCCAATGCCTGGGACGTGGCGGGGGCCGCCTCCTTCGGCCTCGACGTGGTGTGGATCAACCGGTTCCGCCAGCCCCGGGAAGGCCTGCCGGGCGAACCCGTGGCCGAGATATACTCGCTGGATGAATTGTTGCCGCTGTTGGGATGAGCGCCGGACATGGAATTGATGCCGGCGCCCTTGAAAAATACGCCGCGACGGTCGGTCCGGCCGATCCGGGCGCCGACCCCTAAGGCGTGGATGCCCGTGTCGAGCACGGGCATGACGAGCTTCTTTGATTCAGCATCACGCGTCATGGCCGGGCGCCACTGGACCGGCTTTGCCGGGCCAGCCGGCAAAGTGGCCCGGCCATCCTCGAACTTTCGACCCCCCCTCCCTAACCCTCCCCCTCGAAGGGGGGAGGGGATAGGTGGGTGAGGGGGATTTTGTCCGGCAACTTGCATCCGCCGCGTCACGGGCTATCTATTGTGCAGCGCCGCCCCATCCGGGGCGGTTTTGGTTTGAAAGGGAGCTATGCAGTTTTGTACGACCTTTTCGGTGCGTTACCTCCCAAACGGGTGACAATAAATGTCTATTAATGTCCATGAATGTCCATTGTCGCGAAAACGCGGTTTTTTGCCAATTGAATGATTTCAATGACTTGGAGCTATGCAAAAAATGCATGACTCAGGCCGGTTCAGGCGGGTCATGTGATGAACCGCCCCGCGCCATCGGGGCGCCGGCTTCAGCCGCACAAAAATTTTGATCTGATAATGATAATGATTTGCATTTTCGTATTTGATCTGATACGTGTTGTTGATAACGGTTCGCAAAATCGGGCCGCCAATCGAATACACTGGGACAGGACCAAAATGAAAAAGACCATCTCTCTCATCGCCGCCGCCGCGGCCATGCTGCCGGCGCTCGGCCCGGGAAACGCCGGCGCGGAGGAAGTAAACCTGTATTCCTATCGCCAGCCGTTCCTGATCCAGCCGTTCCTCGACGAATTCTCCAAACAGACCGGCATCAAGGTGAATGTGGTCTACGCCCGGAAGGGGATGCTCCAGCGCCTCAAGGCGGAAGGCCGGAACACGCCGGCGGACGCGGTGTTGACCGTCGATATCTCGCGTCTCGATGCGCTGACCAACGCCGAACTGCTGCAGCCCGTCTCGTCGCCGGTCCTGGACAGGAACATTCCGGCCCAGTACCGGCACCCGCAGGGTCTCTGGTACGGCCTGACCACCCGCGCCCGGATCATCTACGTCCACAAGGACCGGGTGAAGCCCGGCGAGGTCGCGTCCTACGAGGACCTTGCGAAGCCCCACATGAAGGGGCGGGTCTGCACCCGGTCCGGCAAGAACATGTACAACGTCTCCCTGATCGCCTCGATCATCGAAGCGAGCGGCGAGAAGGCGGCCGAGGCGTGGCTCAGGGGCGTCAAGGCGAACCTCGCCCGCAAGCCGCAGGGCAACGACCGGGCGCAGGTCAAGGCCATCAAGGACGGCGTCTGCGACGTGTCCCTCGGCAACACCTACTACATGGGCAAAATGGCCACCAACGACAAGAAGCCGGTGGAGAAGGAATGGGCCGCCGCGGTCGATATCCTGTTTCCCAACCAGGCCGGCCGCGGAACCCACGTCAACATCAGCGGCGCGGCCGTCACCGAGCATGCCAAGAACAAGGCCAACGCGGTCAGGCTCCTCGAGTTCCTGAGCGAGACTTTCGCCCAGAAAATGTATGCCGACCAGAACTTCGAATATCCGGTCAAGGCCGGCGTCGAACTGCATCCGATGGTCGCGGGATGGGGCAAGTTCAAGCCCGATGCCGTGAACCTGGACAACGTCGCCAGGCATCGCGCGGCGGCGGCGAAACTGGTGGACCGGGTCAATTTCGACGGCTAGGGCGCGATGATCCCATTCGGAAGCGCATCCGGCGTTTTGGAAGCCGTTACGCAACCCCCTCACTCACTTTCTCTCTACCCCCTCACCTTGGTCAATTCCCTGTGGGAAATGACCGACCTCTCTCGAAGGGGGAGAGGGAATAGATAGCAAGTCGTCATCACCGGGCTTGACCCGGTGATCCACGTGTAGCGCCGCCCCCCAAGGCGTGGATGCCCGTGTCAAGCACGGGCATGACGGGTTGGTTCGTGTCGTATATCCACTCGTCATGGCCGGGCCATCCACGCGTACCGCCACACACCCGTTCGCCGATGCCGGGAATGCTCACCGATCCGGATTTTCCTTGTCGAGTCCGGGCGGCAACGGCGCGCCGTCGGGAAACCAGGCGGGCGTGCGGTAACCGGCGGATTTCCGGTTGCCCACATATTCCTTGTAGAGCGTCTTGAGGGACGCATCCCGGTTCTCCAGATGGACGTAGGGGCAGACGTCGACGCAGATGTGGCAATATTCGGTCCGCAATCGGGAGTACGGGTAGCAGCGTTCCACGTCCGTGATCCAGCGCCGGACGCCCTCGGTCACGACGGCCTCGTCCGGTATCGCCTCGCCCGGGCAATTCAAAGAGCAGATGTCGCAGTTCAGGCAGCGGTCCTGAACGCCGAAGATTAGCGGTCCGTTTTCCGCCAGGGGCAGATCGGTGGTCACGAACCCCGGCCGGTGGCTCGCGCCGAACTCCGGATGAATGAGGCTGCCGTGCTTGCCCAGCTCGCCGAGGCCCGACCAGTACATGGCGGGGATCGCCTGAACCTCGCCGCCGCCGTTGTGATGGGCCAGCGCCGGCCAGCCCATGCCGCGAATGGCGCGCGCCAGCCTGTCGGCGATCTCGCAGCACCTGGTGTAGACCGAGAGGGCCTCGTACTCGATGGCGTAGGGGCCGCGCCGGGTGACGCCGTAATCCTCGGCGACGAGGAACGAGATCACGTGCTTGTGGGGCAGCTCCACCCCTTCATCGACCATGAACGGACGCAGTCGGGCCGCACCGGCCGCGTCGGCGCCGAGCCGGAGGCAGAGCGCCTCGATCTCCTTCGACATGGCCCCGGCGTCGGGGACCGGGCGCCGCCGGCCGGCAACCGGCCCGTCGCGGCATTCCGCCAGCTCCTTCCAGCGTCGGCGCAGTTTTTTGGTCTCCTCGCCCCGGTTCTCGTAGAAGGCGATGGTATCGACCCCCATCCTTTCCATCACCCGGACGAGGAGCGGGTCCTTGAAACCGTGGTTCCGGCGCTTCGTGGTGCCGACGACGGGCATGGCGCTTCCGGCGGCCTCTAGCCCTGCCGTTCCGCGTGCTCGGCCAGAATCAGTTTGGCGATTTCCGTCCGCGTGGTGACCCATGCGAACGGCGCGCGGGCGAGAATTTCCATAACCTTCAGGAACTGGATCGACCCGGCGATCCGTCCCGACACATGGGCATGAAAACCCAGATCCAGGACCGTGGGCGGCGAGCCGATCTTCGGGTAGCCGTCCATGATATCGCCGACGATTTCGGGCAGCAGCATCAGCCGGTTGCCGTGGCGGAGGTGAAAGGCGAGGTCGTTGACCTCCATGTCATAGGGTATGCAGACCACGGGACCGGAGCCGGTTTGCTTTATCTTGGGCATGTCGCCGCTCATGTCGTCGGCATAGAACCGATAGCCGTTGGCCGCCATCAGCTCCTCGGTATTGTCCGACAGCATGCCGCGCGGCACCGCGAAGCCGAGGGGCCGTTCGCCCAGGACTTTCTCCTGCGCCTCGGCGCAGCGCTTCATCTCCCGGTCCTCTTCCTCCCGGTCCATGTAGCAAAGCAGCCGGTGCTGGGTCCAGCAGTGGGCCATGATTTCGTGGCCGCCCTCGTGCACCCGCCGCATCAGTTCGGGGCGCTCCTCGAACAGGATGCCGCTGGCATGGCAGGAGAATTTGAAACCGAAGGACTCGGCGATGTCCGCCAGCCGGTGGATGCCGACGTTCAGCCCGTACTCCGCCCACTGCCGGGCCGCCGTATCGACGACGTCCTTGCGGAGCGGATTGCCGAACGGGGAAACGCCGGGCGCGACGCCCTCGGGCCACCATTCCAGCGGGATATTGATACAGACGGCCATGGGGCGGTCTTCGGGCCATCCTTTGGGCAGCTTGGCGGTCATTTCATGTTCCTCGCTGGTCGAAGCCGGTCCCGCTCAGAGACCCAGCCAATACATGATCAGGGGCCTGGGCATGAGGACCTCCATCACGTTGATCAGCAGTCCCCAGATGAATGCGAACAGGAGAACCGCGCCGAATACGGCGATCCACAGTTTCTCGCCCCTGAGCAGGATGTAGCCGAAGGCGAACGCCGGCACCGCGATGAGATGGCCGAAGACGAACACCCCGCCGACGAGAACCAGGATGGCGGCCGCCAGCGGTATGACCGTATGGATCTGTTCCCGCGTAAAGGGCGCCTTGGTGGCGTTGGCGCCTGATTCCTGCTCGATCTCGAGGGGGCCGGTGAAGAACTGGCGCGCGCCGTAGATGAGGACGCAGATCAGGATCAGCCCGGCGGCCGAGAACGGAAACAGCTGGTCCTGAAACGGGAATTCCCGGACGTCGGCGACGGCGAATACCCCCACCGCCAGGAAGAAGACGGTCAGCGCGATATCGACGATGCGGGCGCCGCTCATTCGTCATACCCCGAAATCTTGACCGCCTGGCCCGCCTTTCCCTGCCGCTTGGCGCGATAGTGGCGAAGCATGGGCGGGAAGAACACGCTGAAGAAAATAACCAGCGCGATCACCCACACCAGGGGGCGATTCCACAGCCAGGTCCAGCCGTGGAGGTCGAAGGACAGGAACAGGTATTTCTCGGCCAGCCCGCCCATGATCAGGCCCATGATCAGGGGAACCCGGGGCCAGTCCGTATGCTTGAACAGGTAGCCCAGGAAGCCGAAGCACAGGAAGAGGGCGACGTCGCCGAACGACTGGTTGGCCATGGTCGCGCCGGTCAGCATGGTGCCGAGCACGATGGGAACCAGAATGGTGGCCCGCAGATAGCAGATCAGGATCAGCCAGCGCTGCAACGCCAGCGCGAGGATTGCGGCGATTATGTTGGCGACGACGATCACCCAGATCATGCCGAAGGTGACGTCGAGCTTGGTGGTGATCATGTCGGGGCCGGGGGTCAGGCCGAATATCAGGAAGACCGAGAGGGTGAGCGCCATGCCGGCGTTTCCGGGAATGCCGAACACCACCGTCGGGACGAGAGCACCCGGCTTTTGGGCGGCGGTTCCGGCCTCGGGCGCGATGACGCCCCGGACATTGCCCTTGCCGTAGGAGGCCGGGTCCTTGTCCGAGGCGACGGCGGTGCCGTAGGCCAGCCATTCGGCGACCTGCCCGCCGAGCCCGGGGATGAAACCGGCGAGCGCCCCCAGCGTGGACGCCCTGACGATCAGCCACCAGTTCTTCAGGTTGTCGACCAGCCCGGTCCAGAGACCGGAGACCCGGGTATCCACCGTGGTCTCCGAGATGGTGGTTCCCCGGCGGGCCAGATCCAGCACCTCGGGAATGGCGAACAGGCCGAGGACCACGGGTATCAGCGGAATGCCTTCCCACAGATAGATGATCTCGCCGGCGTAGCGCGGCGCGCCGAGCGAGGTTTCCAGGGTGACCATGGCCAGCAGCAGGCCGAAGCCCGCCATGATCAGGCCGCGGGCCAGGGAATTTCCCGCCAGCGAACCGGCGAGCATCAGGCCCAGCACGATGAGCATGAAGAATTCCGGCTGGCCGAAGGCGAATATCACGGCCCGCAGGATGGGAAGCAGCAGGATGAACAGCCCGGCGGCGACGAAGGTGCCGAAGATGCTGGCGTAATAGGACGCGCACAGCGCCCGGCCCGCTTCGCCGCGCTTGGCCATGGGGTAGCCGTCCAGGGAGGTCGCCATGGCGGCGGACGTGCCCGGCACGCCCAGAATGACCGCCGGGATCGTATCGGTCTGGGTCACCACCGCGCTCATCCCCAGGAGGAACGCCACGCCGGTAATCGGCTCCATGGTGAGGGCGAAGGGGATCAGCAGGGCAAAGCCGATCAGTCCGCCGAGGCCCGGCACGAGGCCCAGGAACATGCCGACGCAGATGCCGACCATCATCATCGGGAAGACCGGCCAGGAGAAGACATGGAACATGCCGGAGACGGCCGCGTTCAATATGATTAGGGCTTCTTCCATATCTCCTGCCACCCCGCCGGGTTCGCCCGCGCGCCCGAATTGGGGCCGATTCTAATGTGCCGGCAAGACGGAAGAGGGGCCGGGCGATACCGCGCCGGGCCCCTCCCGCCAGGCATGGGATCCGGCTACTTTTTCTTCTTCCGGCTTCCGATGATGAGCTGATAACCCTCGCCGCCCGGCTGGAAGTAGGGGTCTTTCAGGGTGACGAGGCCCTCCTTCAGGTTCTTGCCGGCTTGGGCCGCGGGGACGTAGGCCAGGGGGAAGCCGAACAGTTTCGTGTGTTCGGCGATGAATGCCGGGTCCTTGGCCGCCTTGTCGACCGCCGTGCGCCATGCGTTGACGATGGAGGCATCCGTGCCGGCGGGCAGGAAAAACCCCTTGGCGATCTGATACATGCTCATCGCCGTCCGGAGCGCCTTGTATTCCTGGGTGCCCTTCGCATTCGGCTTCAGCTTGAGATACAGCTCATCCGCCGTCGGCACGTCCTTGATCAGCGGGTCGCGCATGATGTTTCCGGCGGCATCGAGCGTTCCCATCTGATAGAGCGGCTTGATGTTGAGGTCGGCATAGTTCTTCAGGTTCCGCATCCAGGCCTGCATGTAGATGTAGCCGAGATTCAGTTCCCCGCTGGCCAGCGCCTGGATGACCGTGTCATTGCCCCGGAAACCGGTGACGACGCGCACCGGGCTGCCGGCGGCCCGCCAGAGAATTTGGGCGGTCATGACGTTGAAGTTGCGGGACCGGGTGCCGAAACTCTGCTCGCCGGCCGAGGCATTGACGCCGGATGCGTCCTGCGCCTTGGCCGATTTTCCGGCGATGTGAACGTACACCGCCGCTTCGCCCGCGATGACCTTCATGGTGGAAATGTCGTATTTCACGCCCTTGCGGCCGACCGAGTACGAAATAAAGGCCGGCAGATTGAGCATCGAGGCCGTCAGGCCGTCGGGCTTGGCCGTGGCGGCGAAGAAGTTGGCCGCGGTCACGCCGCCGCCGCCGAACTTGGACTGCACCGTGATTTCCGGATTGCCCTTCAGGTTCTTGGAGGCGTATTTCATCCACGTCTTCAGCGAGAGGACGGAATCGGCGCCCCGATGCGGGGTCAGGAAGGTGATTTTCTTGCCCGTGAAATCGGGTCCTGCGGCCTGGGCCGTTCCCGCCACGGTCATGGAACCGGCGGCAACGCCCGCCATCAATACCGAGGCCGCCAGCGGCGCGGCGAACCCCCTGGATGTCAAATTGTCGAAAAAACGTGCCATCTGAATTGTCTCCCCAATAGGAATGCTGAATTACATGAAGCCGGGCCGTGTTCCTGTCGTGCGGCCTCGAATTGTTTCGCCAAGCATCGGCAAGGTCGTGGAGCCTCAATGCTAGGGATGGACAAAAAAATATTCAAATGCTAATGCCGTCTATTGCCATACCTAGCGCTTATGGGAAATCAATGGCGTATCGGGGCTTGGACCGGCTGCTCAATCATTTTCTCGCCGTCGCCGAGAAAGGCAGCATTACCGCCGCCGCCAGGTCGCTGAATATTTCCCAGCCCGCCTTGACCCGCAACATCCGGCTTTTGGAGCAATCCCTGGACGTGCGCCTCCTGGACCGGCTTCCCAATGGCGTATCGCTGACGAATTTCGGTGATTTCCTGGCCCGCCGGGCGCGGTTCATGCAGCTCGAATTCGAACACGCCCTGACCGAGATCGAGGCGCTCAAGGGCGGCCACAGGGGCGAACTCAACATCGGCGTGATCTCGGCCTGGGGGCTGATCTACATCCCGGAGATAATCGCCCTGTTTCGCGAAGAGGTCCGAGGCGTAAAGATCAATACTTTCAGCGATTTATCCGGAAACTTGATTCCCCGCCTGTTGAACGGGGAGCTGGATCTGGTGTGCTCCGGGCTGAGCTTCCCGAACCATCCCCAGCTGGTCAAGGAGCCGTTGATCCAAATGGAGCGGGTGGTGGTCGCCAATGCCGGTCATCCGTTGACGAACCGGGATACGCTCACCGCCGCCGACCTTCTCCAATATGGGTGGGGATTTCTGAGAGGCGACGAGATCGCGACCTCGCGGCTCGGCGCGTACTTTCTCTCCTTCGGGCTTGCGCCGCCTAGAGTTGAGCTCGAATGCGATTCCATCAATGAACTGCTGTCCATTCTCCGCAGCACGGAACTGCTGGGAACGGCGCCGAAACCCGTCGCCGAGGACACCGCCGCCCACGGCCTCGCGGCGCTGCCCATCGAAGGATCCCTGTGGCACTACGAGTCGGGCATGGTCTACCGCCGGGAGCCGAACCCGCCGAGCGCCTTGGTTTCGTTCCTCGCCTATGCGCGCTCGTATTTCGCCGACGCGGACCGCACAGCGGGTTCCCCGGCATCAACAAATCTTATGGCCTGAGCGCCGAATGGTATTGGACGAGACGGTGATTTCGGCGCCTTATTCGGGCGGAATCGGGTCCCAACCGGACAGGCGGGCCCATTCCCCGAAGACCGCCGCACCACCAGGAGGACGGACATGACCCGGATGCCCCAGTTGAAACGCGAGGACATGAACGAGGAGCAGGGCGCCGTCTACGACGAAATCGTCAACCGCGGCGGCCGGATCGGCGGCCCCTACGGGGCCTATATCCGTATTCCGCGCTTCATGCGGCTCAACCAGGAGATGGGGGATTACCTGCGCTCCAACGGCCTGCCGCCGAAACTCCGGCAGCTTGCCGCCATTCTCGCCATCCGGTTCTGGGGAGGACGCTACCCGTGGGCGGCGAATGCCCGGAATGCCGTCGGCGAGGGCCTCGATCAATCCATCGTCGACGCCATCAACGAGCGCCGGCCGCCCGAATTCGGCGACGATGACGAAAAGGCGGTCTACGAAGTGGTGACCGAACTGCTGGAGACCAAGGGCATCTCGGACGGGACCTACCATGCCGCCGAGCGGCGGTTCGGACAGGAACACCTGGTCAACATCATCGTCACGGCGGGGTTCTTCTCCATGGTCTGCATGACCACAAACAGCGTCCAGGTTGATCCCCCGGACGACGCGGAGCAGGTGTTGATCGTCTGAGGGGGCTTGGGCCGCCGAATTGCCCATTCCCGAAATTTCCGCCACAATCGGCGATGGCCGGACACAATTGGTCTTGTGGTCCGGCGAACCGGAAAAAAACGTCCGTCGCCGACGACTGACCGCACAACAGGCTATTGGGAGGTTCACCATGAAGAGCAGGTTCAAATTGGCTTTGGCCGCCGTGGCTGCCGGTTCGGCGGCACTCGGCGCAGCATTCGCCCCGAGCGACGCGAACGCGCAAGGCGTTTCGTTCAAGGGCAAGACGGTTTCCATCGTCGTCTTCTCGCCGCCCGGCGCGCCGCCGGATCTGTGGTTCCGTCAGATCGGGCCGTACCTCTCCAAGCATCTGCCTGGCAAACCGGAAGTCCGCTATATCAACAAGGGCGGCGGCGGGTCCGTGGTCGCCGCCAACTACACCTATAATGCGCTGAAGCCCGACGGCACCAATATCGGCTCGTTCAACGCGCCGGGCGCCGCGGAATCGGTCCGCGGAAAGCGCAAGGTGCAGTTCGACACCTCGAAGATGTCGTTCATCGGCGCGCAGACCATCACCCGCATCGTCGGTTTCCGGGGGGACTCGGGCACCACGGACGTCAACAGCTTCGTCAAAGCCACCAAGAAGCACCTCGTCGGCCTTCAGGCCGCCGACACGCCCTATTACGAGGCGTTCTACCGGATCATGGGGATCGATTTTCAGGTGTTCTCCGCCTATCCCCGCTTCGCCCAGCGGCTGCAGGCCATGCGGACCGGCGAAATCAACACCACCCCCTTCGCCCACCTGACCTGGGTGCAGAATCTCAGCACCTACAAGAAGACGGATTTCCATGCGGTCTATCAGATGGGCTACATGGACGGCTCGGGCGAGATCGTCCCGGTTACGGTCGGCGGCATGGACAAGGTCCCGACGGGTCATTCCATCGTCAAGAAGTACAAGCCCAAGGCGGTCGGCAGCCGCGACTGGAAGATCATGACCTCGGTCGCCGCCGGCCAGGGCGTCGCCCGCGAAGTGTGGGCCCCGCCCGGCACCGACGCGAAATATGTCGCGGCATGGCGGAAGGCGTTCGTCGCCACGTCCAACGACGCCCAGTACAAGGCCGACCATCAGAAGGCCTGGGGCGTTCCCATGAGCTGGATACCCGGAGACGTGGGCGGGCCCATCGTCAAGAAGTATCTCGACATGAACCGGCCCGGCGCCTTCTAGGCCGGACCGCCGCCCGCGGGCGCTCGGGCGCCGCGGCGCGCACCGCCTGCCGGTGTGCGCCGCCGCGCGCCGGGACGGGCATGACCGTTCATGGATGAAATACTCTTTATCGCCGGCGCCTTCGTAAACGGCTTCTACAAGGTCTTCACCTGGCCGGTGTTCCCGATGATGATGATCGGCATCGTCGCCGGCATGATCGTCGGGCTGATCCCGGGCCTGGGCGGACTGATCGCCCATATCCTGCTGATCCCCTTCGCGCTGCAGATGGACCCGCTGAACGCCTATGTGATGCTGCTCGGCGTGTACGCGGTGACGACCCAGACCGACTCCATCCCCGCCGTGCTCCTGGGCGTGCCGGGAACGGCGGCGGCGCTCGCGACGTCGCTGGACGGATACCCCATGGCCAAGCGGGGCGAGGCCGGCCGGGCGCTGTGCGCCTCCTATTACGCCAGCATCCTCGGCACCTTCGTCGCCACCGCCATCTTCATCCTCTTCCTGCCGGGGCTCCGCGCGCTGGTGAACAACTTCTCGTCGCCGGAATTCTTCATGCTGGTGATGCTCGGGCTGGTGATGGCGAGTTCGCTGTCCGGGAAATCGGCGGCCCGCGGCCTGCTGATGGGCGGCCTCGGCCTGATGATCTCCATGATCGGTCAGGCGCCCGGCACCGGCGACACCCGCTTCGCCGGCCCGTTCCTCTATTTGTGGGAGGGGATGCCGCTCATCCCCATCGTATTGGGCCTGTTCGCCGTGCCCGAGGTCATCGATCTGGCGATCCGGAACACCACCATCGCGTCGTCGCAGGTGGGCCGCAAGGTCTCCGGCGTGTGGGTGGGCTTCGTCGACTGCGCCCGGAACTGGTGGCTGGTGGTCAAGTGCAGCGTCGTCGGCGTGGTCACGGGCTTCATCCCCGGTCTCGGCGGCGCGGTGGCGGAATGGATGTCGTACGCCATCGCCGTCGCCTCGGACAAGAACCCCGACAGCTTCGGCAAGGGCAACGTGCGCGGCGTCATCGCGCCCGAGACCGGCACCGCGTCCCACAAGCCGGGCGCCATCATTCCGACCGTCGCCTTCGGTATTCCCGGCAACAACGCGATGGCGGTGCTGCTCGTCGTGTTCGTCATCATCGGCCTCCGGCCCGGGCCCGAGATGCTGGACACCCAGCTCGACCTGACCTTCACCATGGTATCGGTGGTGATCGTCGGCAACATCGTCGCCGCCCTGCTGGCGCTCATTCTGCAGCGTTGGCTGGTGATGCTGTGCTTCATCCGCGCCAACCTCCTGGTGCCGTTCATTCTCGCCGCCATGATCGTCGGTGCCACCTTCGCCCGGCTGTCCTTCGGCGACATCATGGTGTTCCTCGCCGCCGGCACGCTGGGCTACGTGTTCAAGCACGCCGACTGGCCGCGGGTGCCTCTGGTCATGGGGCTGATCATGGGCCGCATCGCCGAGCCGTACCTGTTCTCGACCGTCGACCGCTACAACTACGAGTGGCTCTATACCCGGCCCATCGTGGTGGTGCTGATCGTCTTCATCTGCATGGCGCTGGCGGCGCCCTATTACCGGCGCTGGCGCAACAAGGGGGCGCCCGGCCCCCACATCAGGGGGAGCTGACATTGTCCGATCCCGAGACCATCCGCATTGCCCGCGCCGTCGACTGGATTCTGGTCGCCCTGTTCGTCGCGACCTCGGTCCTGTTCATCTCGCTGCTTATCGACCTGCCGCCCCGCGCGACGATTTTCCCCTGGTTCGTGTCGGTGACCATGGTCCTCGTCGCGCTGGTCTACTCGGCCGGCAACCTGCGCAACCCGGCCCGGTGGGACGACAAGCCGGCCGAGAGCGGCGACGACGAGGAAACCTCCGCCGCTTCCATCGGCATTGCGGCGCTGAGAGGGCGGGGCCGAGAAATTCTCCGCATGTTCGCCGCCGTCTACATCCTGGGCGGAGCCATCATGCTGGCCGGCCATCTCGTCGCCGTTCCCCTGTTCATTCTCGCCTACGTGCTCTACCGGCGGGAGAGCTGGGTGCTCGCCCTCGGCGGTGCGGCGGTGTTCTTTCTGGTTATTCAGTTCGTGTTCATCGAGGGCATGGACATCGTCTTTCCCGAACCCGTGCTGCTCAGGTGGTTCGGCGGCTAGGAGCAACAAATGGATACCAATGATCCCACCCAACCGGACGCCAACCTGCCGGCCATCGAAGTCAATGCGTGCAAACCCGAGCGCCGGGAGCCGGGCCTTGTCATTTTCCCGGTCAACAAGGC
Source organism: uncultured Rhodospirillaceae bacterium (assembly GCA_964620095.1). GTDB lineage: Bacteria > Pseudomonadota > Alphaproteobacteria > Rhodospirillales > UBA2165 > JAJDXO01. The sequence continues at coordinate 26,254 of CAZUGT010000133.1, forward strand.
GACCGCCGAGAGGCCGATGCCCCATGACGGCGTTCTGATCGGGATCGGCCGGTCGGGCGAGGTGGCGTGGTCCGTGGAGGCGGGGACCGGCGTCGGCGGGATCTGGCATACCCGCCGGAATACGATCCTGCTCACGTCCCGCGGCCGGATCCTGGAAATGGATATGAGCGGCGATACGGTCGGCGCCTGGACCAGCCGCACGCTGGACGGCGCGCCCGGCGAGGCCGAGGGGATCCCGCTGGATGTGGGGGTCGTCCACCATTCGACCATCGAGCTGCCGTCGGGCAACCTGCTTTCGCTGGGCACCGGCTGGACCCATGTGGAGGCCTATCCGACCAGCGAGACGGACGCGGATGCGCCGCGGGCGCCCGCCGACGTCAAGGAAGACGTCATCGTCGAGTTCACCCGCGCCGGCGACATCGTCCGGCGCCACAATCTCGGGCGCATTCTGGATACCGGCCGCATCGGCTACTACTCGGTGGTCAGCGGCGAGTTGGGTCCGACGCCCGGGGGCGACCTGGACTGGAGCCACTCCAACGGCCTGTTCTACGACCCGTCGGACGACAGCTACCTGATCTCCATCCGCCATCAGGACGCCATCGCGAAGATCGGCCTCGCGGACGGCGAGCTGAAATGGATATTGGGCGATCCGGCGGGCTGGTCGGCGCCCTGGTCCGGCAAGCTGCTCCAACCCGCCTCGGAGATCGAGTGGCAGTACCACCAGCACGACCCGTCCCTGACCTCGGACGGCCGCGTGCTGTGTTTCGACAACGGGAACTGCCGGGCGGTGCCCTACGCGCCCCGCCGCGCACCCCACGAGACCTATAGCCGGGCCGTGGCGTTCAGGATCGACGAGGGCGCCGGCACCGTAACCGAAGACTGGTCGTTCGCCGGACCATCGGGCGAAACCATCTATTCGAGTTCCCAGGGCGGCGCGATCGAGCTGCCGGAGACTGGCAACATCTTCTGTAATTTCTCGTGCATCCGGACGGACAGGGACGGCAATCCGGCGGAAGACAATCTCAACAGCCAGCGGCACATCAGGCTGTTCGAGGTTACCCGCGGCGCCGACCCGGAAATCGTTCTGGATATCACCATTCCGGTGAACCGGGAGACCGGCACCTCGTACTCGTCCTTCCGGTCGATCCATGTTCCGGAGTGATCCGCTGGATACTCCGTATAAAGCGGGCCATGACGGGTTTGACACGGTGTACCGCCATAGCGTGGATGCCCGTGTCAAGCACGGGCATGACGGCTTGCGGTCTGACCATTCATCAGCTTCCCAATGGAATCATCCCGCTCCAGGTCTTCGGAGCCGATTTCCATTCGGTGCGTGCTTTTCAACCCCGCCAAGCCTTTGTAAAACAACGGCGGAAGGGAAGCGGTGCCGGTGTGCCGGCTGGTCTTCAAAACCAGTGAAGGCTGTAAGACAGTCTTAGTGGGTTCGACTCCCACTCTCTTCCGCCAATTTCTCGAGGCCGGGGGGAGCATGGAAACCGGAACCGACAAGATCCAGGCAGGCAAATTCGGCGCGGTCGGCTGGCTGGTGTTCAATAATCCGGAGAAACACAACGCCCTCTCGCTCTCCATGGCCGAGGCCGCCCGGAAGGTCGTCGAAACCTACGAAGCGGACGATACCGTCCGGGTGATCGCGCTCCGCGGCAATGGCGGCAAGGCCTTCGTATCCGGCGCGGACATTTCGGAATTCAAGGAGCACCGCGCCACCGCCGAGGCCTCGGCCGAGTTCGAGCGCAAGAGCGGCGCCTTCTTCGCCGCGGTCCGCAACGCGTCCAAGCCGACGGTCGCCATGATCGAGGGATACTGCATGGGCGGCGGCGTGGGGCTGGCCTGCGCCTGCGACCTGAGGGTAGCCAACCAAAGCGCGGTGTTCGCCATACCCGCCGGCCGGCTGGGGCTCGGCTACCGGCCGGCGATGACCCGGTGGGTGGTCGACGCCGTCGGGCCGGCCAACGCCAAGGAAATTCTCCTCACCGCGCGGCGCTACGATTCGGAAGAGGCCCTTGGCATGGGGCTCATTCACCGGCGCGTCGACGACAACGAACTGCCGGGCTTCGTCGAATCCTATGTCAACGCCATCGCCGACAACGCGCCCCTCAGCCTGCGGGCCGCCAAGTTCATCATCAACGAGTTGAGCAAGGGCACCGGCGAAGCCGATATGGGCGCCTGCGAGGAACTGGCCCGCGCGTGTACCCGCAGCGAGGACTACGCCGAAGGCCGCACCGCCTTCATGGAAAAGCGCAAACCCGAATTCAAGGGCCGGTAGGGCTAGAATCACCCTCATCCCGACCCTCCCCCTCCTCTAAATC
>CAZUGT010000134.1:0-1963 GCA_964620095.1 uncultured Rhodospirillaceae bacterium
GACGAACTGGTGATCGGGATGACCCAGTTCCCGTCCACCTTCCATCCGAACATCGATGCCATGATGGCCAAGTCCTACATCATGGGCGCGACCCGGCGGCCGATCACCTCCTACGGACCCGGCTGGAACAAGATCTGCCTCATGTGCACCGAAATGCCGACATTGGAGAACGGCGGCGCGGTGCGCGAGAAGACGCCGGACGGCAAGGACGGCATCGCGGTCACCTACAAGCTCGATCCGGACCTCAAATGGGGCGACGGGACGCCCCTCACCGCACGGGACGTCATCTTCACCTGGGAGGTGGGCCGTCATCCCAAATCCGGCGTGGCCGGCCTCGAGTTCTACCGGCGCGCCTACAAGGTCGCCGCCCCGGACGATCACACCGTCACCTTCCACTACGACAAGGTGACGTTCGAGTACAATTCCCTGCTGTTGGACATCCTGCCGGCGCACCTCGACCGCGACGTGTTCCGGGAGAACCCGGCCGAGTACCGCAACCGGACCCTGTTCGACCGGGACCCGGCCAATCCCGGACTTTATTTCGGCCCCTACGTCATCTCGGAGGTCAAGGCCGGGGAACGGGTGATCCTGACGCCCAACCCCCACTGGGCGGGGAACAAGCCTCATTTCCGGCGGGTTGTGGTGCGCTCGATCCAGAACACCGCGGCCATCGAGGCCAACCTGCTGTCCGGCGACATCGACATGATCGCCGGGCAGATCGGCCTGAGCATCGACCAGGGCCTGGCATTCAAGAAGCGCCACGGGGACCGCTACCGGGTGGTGTTCAAGCCCGGCCTGATTTATGAGCACATCGATCTCAACCTCGACAATCCCATCCTCCAAGACCGGCGGGTCCGCGAGGCGCTGATCCTGTCCATCGACCGCAAGGCGCTCTCCGAACAGCTGTTCGAAGGCCAGCAGCCGGTGGCGGACAGCAACGTCAATCCCCTGGATTGGGTGGCGGATCCGAACGTGCCCAAATGGCCGTTCGACCCGGCCCGCGCCGGGCGGCTGCTCGACGAGGCGGGCTGGGCGGCAAAGCGCCGCGGCATCCGCCACAACGCCAAAGGCGAGCGCCTGTCCTTCGAAATCATGACCACAGCCGGCAACCGCACCCGCGAACTGGTCGAGCAGGTGCTCCAGAGCCAATGGCGGCAGGCCGGCATCGAGGTCAAGATTCGCAATCAGCCGCCGCGGGTGTTTTTCGGCCAGACCGTGAGCCAGCGGCGGTTCACCGCCATGGCCATGTTCGCCTGGATATCGGCGCCCGAGAGCGTGCCCCGGACCACGCTCCATTCGGACCACATCCCGACGGCCGAAAACAACTGGGGCGGCCAGAACTACACCGGCTTCAGGAACGCCGACGCGGACCGGCTGATCGAGGAGATCGAAGTGGAGCTCGACCGGGCGAAGCGGGAGAAACTCTGGCACCGATTCCAGAAGCTCTACGCGACGGAATTGCCGGTGATCCCGCTCTATTTCCGCGCCAACACCTTCATCATGCCGAAGTGGCTCACCGGCGTGACGCCCACCGGCCACCAGGCGGCGACCACCCTGTGGATCGAAAACTGGCGGGCCAAGGCCAACTAGGCGCCGGGCTACCGGATGCGCCGCCATAGGAGCGTTGCGTCACTCGAAACCTTCCCCTCTCCCCTGGAGGGAGAGGGATGCGGAGGCTTGGCGAAGCGGTAGCTGAGCTTAGCCGGAGCTGGGTGAGGGGGTTAGGGTTAAGGGGGATTTCCGTATCGCCCTCACCTCTTATGACCCCCTCACTCTCATTTCTTGTGACCCCCTCACTCTCATTTCTTATGACCCCCTCACTCTCATTTCTTATGACCCCCTCACCCTAACCCTTGTGTGTATTGATCGGTGTTACGATGCGGCGCCGGTGGCCGGACAGGTGCGCCCCGCCACCGGCGCGGAGGTGAGGCCGTCCTACCCTGGGCGCCGTTGTTTTGCCCTC
>CAZUGT010000135.1:0-8021 GCA_964620095.1 uncultured Rhodospirillaceae bacterium
GGGTCATAGGAAATGAGAGTGAGGGGGTCGCGCAAACGGCTTCCAAAACGCCGGATGCGCTTCCCAATAGAACCGTCACGCTCTGAACCGCGACAAGGAAATCCGGCTAGGAAAGTTCAGCACGCAATTTCTGCCGCAGCATGTCAATGGGCACCAGGCTGCCCTCCACATCGATGCACCAGAAATCCCACCCGTTGCAGGCCTCGGCGCTCTGCACCAGCGCCCCGACCCGGTGAATGGACCCCCGGTGCTCGGCGCTGATGATCGATCCGTCCGCCCGCACCTTGGCGGAATGCCGGCGCCGCTGATCGGTGAGGACGGTGCCCGGCGACAACAGCCCCCGCTCCACCAGCCAGCCGAACGGAATGCGCGGCGCGTTGCGCTTCGACGGTGTGCTGAGCAGGCTCCCGTCACCCGGCGGCGGGACCCGGCGAATGCGTTCGCGGGCGATTTCGACGTAACGCCCGTCCCGCTCGATGCCGACGCAGTGACGGCCGAGGCGGCGCGCGACGGCGCCGGTGGTGCCGGTGCCAAAGAACGGATCGAGGATGGTTTCCCCCGGTTCGGTCGACGCCAGTATCACCCGATGAAGCAGCGCCTCCGGTTTTTGGGTCGGATGGGCCTTCTTTCCGTCATGCTTGATCCGCTCCGCGCCGGAGCAGATCGGCAGCAGCCAATCCGAGCGCATCTGAAGATCCTCGTTGAGGGCCTTCATGGCGTCGTAGTTGAACCGCGGCTTGGCGTCCTTGGATTTGGCGCACCAGATCATCGTCTCGTGGGCGTTGGTGAACCGGGTGCCGCGGAAGTTGGGCATCGGATTGGTCTTGCGCCAGATGATGTCGTTGAGAATCCAGAATCCCAAATCCTGAAGCAGGCTGCCGATCCGGAAAATATTGTGGTAGCTGCCGATGACCCAGAGCGAGCCGTCATCCTTCAGGACGTGCCGGGCGGCGGTCAGCCAGGCACGGGTGAATTCGTCATAGGCCTGAAAGCTGTCGAACCGGTCCCAGGCCTCGTCGACCCCCTCCACCCTGGTGTTGTTGGGCCGCAGCAACTCGTGTTCCAGCTGCAGGTTGTAGGGCGGGTCGGCAAACACCACATCGGCCGATCCGGCCGCCATGGTCCGCATGATCTCGACGCAATCCCCCTGCAGGACCTTGTCCGGTCCCGTTGTCTTTTTCCCAGGCATGAACGCATCCTGATTCGGCCCGGACTCGCCGTCAAGAACGAAATGGAATCAATGACTTAGAAGGATTCGACCCGCCAGATATAGGTCTCCGGACTCACCTGGACTCAACATCTTGATCGAGCAATCCGGCGACCGGCGCGAAGCTCCGGCGATGATGGGGTGTCACGCCCAACCGGTTCAGGCCGGCCCGGTGCCCGGCGGTGCCGTACCCCTTGTTGGCCGCCCAGCCGAAACCGGGAAACCGGCGGTCCAGTCCCCGCATGATCCGGTCCCGGACGACCTTTGCGGCGATGGAGGCGGCGGCAATGGAGAGAGAGAGGGTGTCGCCCTTGACCACCGCGAGCCCGCTGCATTGGAGGTGGGGGCACCGGTTGCCGTCGACCAGGACGAAATCGGGGTTCACCCGGTCCGCGGCGCGGGCCATCGCCGCCATGGTCGCCCGGAGAATGTTCAGCTCGTCGATTTCCTCGACGGATGCCATGCCGATCCCGATCTCGGCGAAGGGAGCGAGCTCGGACAGGAGTTCCTCGCGCCGGTCCTCCTTCAGCTTCTTGGAATCGTCGATCCGCTCCGCCAGTCGCGCCGGGAGTTCGTCCCGCGAGAGGATGACCGACGCCGCGACGACCGGACCGGCCCACGGGCCGCGCCCGGCTTCATCGATGCCCGCGATCCGCCGGTGCCCTTCCCGGAGAGCCCTTTCCTCGAATGAGAAATCAGGAATCGGAGCGTCCCCTTTTGGTCTCGTCCGCAATCGCCTTCGGCGCCGCCGTCCCGGGTCCGCCGGCCTCCCCCTTCGAGGCGTTGGCGGCATCATGGGGCTTGGACGGCCGGGTCAGGCGGACAAGCCGCTCCCCGGCCAGCCGCGCCTTGGGCCCCACTCGCCGGACCGTATCGGCAATCATGCCCGCTTCGCGGCCGTACACCAGGCCCAGCATTTCACCGGGACTCTCGATGCCGCCGGCGGTCAGGTAGTGGAGGCGGCGGGCGGTCAGCAGCCAAAGCGGGCTCAACGCCAGGCTCAGAACCGTCACCGCCACCACGAGGCGCATGACGTCCTCGCCGATGAGGCCGGTCTCGAGGCCGGTCCGCGCGAGCAGAAAGGAGAATTCGCCGATTTGGGCCAGGATGACGCTGGTCATGAAGGCGACCGCCCAGGGCTGCCCCATGAACCGGAGGATGGCGGTATTCATTACCGTCTTGAACACGGTCACCAGGAACAACAGCAACAGCACCGTGCCGAGATTGTCCCAAATGTACGGCAAGTCGAGCAGCAAACCGACCGAAAGGAAAAACACCATGACCAGGATCGACTGGATGGGTTTGGCGTTCTGGAGCAGTTGGGGCCGCTGTTCGCTGTTGCCGAGCACCAGGCCGGCGAGGAACGCGCCGTAGGCGGGCGACATGCCCAGCAGGCCGGATATGGTCGCGGCGCCGAAGCAGAAGGCGAGCGCGGTCAGCGGTCCGAGTTCGTTCGAGCGCGAAAACAAATGGACCATGGGCAGCCGGATTTTCCGCCCCCGCGCCAGATACCAGATGAGGGCGGCGAGGATCGCCACCGACCCGACCACGGCCAGGAGGCCCTGATAGGCCGCGTGTCCGACGCTGATGACGCCCAGGATCAGGATCATCGGCACGAACGCCAGATCCTGGGTAATCAGCACGGCGATGCCGATCAATCCGGTCCGGCTCCTGGTCTCCCGGCTTTCCTGAAGCATCTTGATGGCGGCGGCGGTGCTCGACATCGCCACCACGAACCCCAGCAGGACGACCATGCCGACCGGCCAATCCGTCAGCGCGGAGAGCAGGAACATCACCGCCATGGAGGCGGCAATCTGGATCAGCGTGGTGCTGAGCGCCAGGCGCCAGATTCGCATGAACAGCCGGATCGACAATTCCATGCCGACGACGAACAGCAGCATGAGGACGCCGAGGTCGGCGAGGGTGTCGATCTGATCGCGGTTCCCGACCAGGGCGAAGCCGGATGGACCCAGCAGGACGCCCGCCAGGATATAGCCGACGAATGCCGGCTGGCGAAGCCGCTCCAGCATCAGGCCGCAGAGCAGCGCCGCAAGGGCGACGACGGCAATACCGGTCAGCTCGGAATGGGCGACGCTTTCCATGGTCTTCCCAGGTTAGGGGTTGCGGAAACTCCCGTCGCGGCGCGCGCCTCGCCTGTGCGCGCCGACCTGGTCAAACTTAACAGCCGGATACGTTAAGACATGATTAGCCGAGGTCGGGAAACATGTGCCGGCCGTCCGGGCCGAGAGGCAGCGGGTCGGCCCGGAGAACGGCCGAAACCGGCAGCTCGCCATGGAGATGGGGGAACAGCGCGCCGCCGCGGGACGGCTCCCATTTCAACGCGTCGCCCAGCGCGTCCCCATCGACGGTCAGCAGCAGCAGGCCGTCTTGCCCGGCCCGGTGCTTGGCGGCGCTCCCGGTCACTTGTTCGGCGGTGGAAAAATGAATGAAACCGTCGGCCAGGTCCTGCGAAGAACCGGGATAGGTGCCGGCCGGCCGTGCCGCCTCCCACTCCTCGGTCCGGCACATGTGGTAGATCAGATTGGGCATTAACCGCGGTACGAACGGTTTACGACGTCAGCCGCTTGCTGAGGGCACGGAGGTAGCGCAGATCCATGGCCGCGAATTCACCTTCGTCGATATCCTGTTTGTATTCTTCGAGCTCTTCCTTGGTGTCGGCGGAGACGCCCTTGTCGAGGAGCCTGGCGATCAGCGACAGGGCTTCCGCCTTCTCTTCGTCGGAGAGAGCGCGTTCGTCCTCGTCCTCGTCCTCGTCGTCTTCGTCGTCCTCGTCTTCGTCGTAATCCTCGTCATCGTCATCGAGGTCGTCATCCTGTTCGTCATCGTCGAGGCCGGCGCCGTCTTCATAGTCGTCTTCATAATCCTCGTCGTCTTCCTCCGGTTCGTCGGGATGCTCGGGAACCAGCAAATCGTCCCAGTCGACGCCCGCGACGGTCATCTTGGCGTGAATATCCCGCGCCGCCGTCAACACGGCCTCGTCTTCCTCTTCTCCGAGCGTGCGCAGCAATTCGATGAACTGGGCGCGGTCCAAATTCGCCAGCATGGCCTGTCTCCGTCAAAAATCCGGTTTGGTTATAGGCCACATCCCGGGGGGTGTTGTCCAGCGCCCAGCTTGCGGGCCAGCCCGCACTTCCCGCCAGGGTCAAATCAGCGTCAGCTGGTCGCCCGGCGCCGACGGCGGCGCAAACCGGCCGTAATCGAGCTCGGGCCAGGACCGGTCCAGCCCCAGGCGGCGTTCGGCGACCTTGAACCGGTTGGCGAGCAGTTGGGCATAGGGGCCGTCCCCCCGCATCCGCCGGCCGAACCCCGCCTGATTGAGTTTGCCCTGCCGGCAGGACCGGATGAGGGTTTCCACCTTCTGGGCCCGTTCGGGAAAATGAGCCCATAGCCACTCGGAAAAAACCTCCTTCAGCTCCCAGGGCAATCTCAGCAGGATATACCCCGCCCGCGTCGCCCCGGCCCCGGCGGCCGCTTCGAGAATGGCCTCTAGCTCCTGATCGTTGATCGCCGGGATCATCGGCGCCGCCATTACGCCGGTGGGAATGCCGGCGGCGCTCAATCGCCGGATGGCCTCCAGGCGCTTTTCCGTCCGCGCGGCCCGGGGCTCCATGGTACGGGCCAGTTTCGGATCGAGGGTGGTGATGGAGAGAAAAGCGTGAACGAGATCGCGCTCGGCCATGGACGAGAGGATATCGAGGTCTCTCAGAATTCCCGCCGACTTGGTAATGAAGGAGACCGGGTGATCGTACCGGGACAGCACCTCGAGGATGGCGCGGGTTATTCCCAGTTCGCGCTCGGCGGGCTGGTACGCATCGGTGTTCACCCCAAGCGCGATGGGTTTGCATCGGTAGCCCGGTTTCCGCAATTCCGTTTCGAGCAGCCGCGCCGCATCGGGTTTGAAGAAGATGCGGCTCTCGAAATCGAGCCCCGGGGAAAGGCCCAGGTAGGAATGCGTGGGACGGGCGAAGCAATAGACACAGCCGTGCTCGCAGCCCCGATAGGGGTTGATCGACCGGTCGAAGGGAATATCGGGGGAATCGTTGCGGGCGATGATCGTCCGCGCAGCGTCCCTGGTGAGAACGGTCTCGAGGCGGCCGGCTTCGGGATCCCGCCACCATCCGTCATCGGCGGCAACCCGGTCTTCGACCTCGAACCGTCCCGAAGGATTGCCGACGGCTCCCCGGCCCTTCCGCGGCATATCCGGCAGCGCGTCGATCATCGGAACAGCTTAGCCAAGGCTGTGAACAAATCAAGAACGAAAATCGCCATGACCGCCGATTCCCGCGTGTTATAGTCCGCGCCATGCTGAGTATCGTGATCCCAATATTCAACGCCGCGGAAGGCTTGGCGGGGACTCTCGCCTCGCTCCAATCCCTTGATATGGAGGCCGAAATCCTTGTCGTGGACGGCGGCTCGACGGACGAAGGTCCGGAAATCGCACGGTCCCTGGGCGCCGCCGTCATCACGGCCGAGCTTGGGCGCGGCCGCCAGTTGCGCGCCGGCGCCGGCGAGGCGGCCGGCGAGTGGCTGTTGTTTCTTCACGCCGATACCCGGCTGACCGGCCCGTGGGAGTCTCAGGTGGCCCAATTCATGGATATGGAAGGAGACGATTGCGCCGCGGTGTTTCGGCTGGGTCTCGACGACGAGGCGCCCCAGGCCCGGCGGCTGGAACGGCTGGTCGGCTGGCGGACCCGCCGCCTCGGCCTTCCCTATGGCGATCAGGGTCTGCTGATTTCCCGCAAATTCTACGACGAGCTGGGGGGCTTCCGGCCGATGATCATGTTCGAGGACGTGGACATGGTTCGCCGTATAGGCCGGCGGCGCCTCAAAATGCTGGGCGCCCAGGCCCTGACGTCGGCGATCCGCTATCGGCGGGACGGCTATGTGGCCCGTGCGTTCAGAAACAATTTTTGTCTGGCGCTCTATTTTCTGGGGGTTCCGCCGGCGGTCATCGAACGCCTCTATCGATGAGCCTCCGCAATCACCTGATCATCTTCGCGAAGTCCCCGCGGCTGGGAACCGTCAAGAGCCGGCTGGCCCGGGACATCGGCTGGGTCGCCGCGACCGGGTTCTACCGCCGCACGCTTCGCGACACGGTCCGCAAATTGAGCCGCGATCCGAGGTGGCTCACCTGTCTCGCCGTCACGCCGGACCGGGATGTGTGGAACCACGGTCTCTGGCCCGGGGGAATCCCGCGCATGACCCAGGGAAGCGGCGACCTCGGAGACCGCATGGCCCGCCTGGCCGCGGCGGCGCCGCCGGGACCCGTGGTTATCGTCGGAACCGACATTCCGGCCCTGAATGCGGACCACGTCGCCGGCGCCTTCGACGCGCTCGGAAATCACGACATGGCCTTCGGGCCGGCCTCGGACGGCGGCTATTACCTCGTCGGGTTCCGCCGGCGGCCGGCCATGCCCGACGCCTTTTCAGATGTCCGCTGGTCCACGCCCCATGCGCTTGCCGATACGCTCGACTCGCTTCCGCCGGGGACGACGGTCGCCATGGGCGACGTGCTTTCGGATGTGGATGACGGCGCCGCGTTCGATGCCTGCGGCCTCAGTTCTCCATGAGCCGCGGCATCAGTTCGACGAAATTGCATGGCATGAACCGGTAATCCAGCTGGTGGACCAGTATGTCGTCCCAGGCGTCCCGGCAGGCGCCGGGAGATCCGGGGAGCGCAAAGAGGTAGGTGCCGCCCGCAACGCCGGCGGTGGCGCGCGACTGTATGGTCGAGGTTCCGATCTTCTCGTAGCTCAGCATCCGGAACAGTTCGCCGAATCCCGCTATTTCCTTCTCGTAGACCGATGCGAAGGCCTCGGGGGTTACGTCCCGGCCGGTTACGCCGGTTCCGCCGGTGGAAAGCACCACATCGACTTCCGGATCGGCGATCCATTCCTCGAGCTTGGCGACAATGGCATCCCGGTCGTCGGGGACGATCTCGCGCGCCGCCAGTTCGTGGCCGGCGCCCGCGATGCGGTCGGCCAGCGCGTCGCCGGATTTGTCGTCTTCGAGGGTTCGGGTATCCGAAACGGTCAGGACCGCGATGTTGACGGGAAGGAACTCCCGCTCACTTTTCTTTTCGCTCATCCCGGGCAACCTCCACGCCATTCGGACCGGGCCGATGGTAGGACGGCCATTCCCCCGCGGCAACCGCATCGAGACTCGGGGTCGGCTGGCCGAAGCGGGCGCGATAGATCCAGAAATTGGTCAATACCCGCTCGACGAAGATGCGCGTTTCCCGCAACGGGATACTCTCGATGAAGAGCAAGGGGTCGCCCTCGCCGCCCGAGTGCCGCTGCCACTTCCGGAGGTTTCCGGGCCCGGCGTTCCAGGCAACGGCCATGCGGAACAGATCCCCGCCGATGTAGGGCTCGTTCAGAAGAATATCGATGTAGCGCTGGCCCAGTTCGACATTGGTCTCCGGATCGAACAGCGCGCGCCGCTTGGCGCCTCGATAGCGCCGGTCCCGGGCGATGAAGCTCGCGGTACGGGGCATGATCTGCATCAGCCCGCGGGCGCCCGCCCGGCTCTTGGCGTCGGGGTTGAAGCCCGATTCCTGGCGGATCAAGGCCAGCACCAGCGCGGTGTCCTGGATACGCTTATCGGCGACCGGCAGGCTCGGCACCGGATAGGCGGTGCTGTCGTAAAGGCTGGAGCCGCTCTTCACCAGCATATTGCCGAGGCGCATGGCCAGCGACGGCAGCCGCGCCCGGTCGGCGAGCGCCAGCATGGCCCTTGCCAGTTCGGGCGAGGCCTGCCTGAAAAGGTATCGAAGCTCCCGCTCGGCGCGGCG
>CAZUGT010000136.1:0-30503 GCA_964620095.1 uncultured Rhodospirillaceae bacterium
GATTTGCTCAAGCCGGCCGGAAACTGAAGTTTACCGCTTTGCCGTCCACGGCCGTACCAGAGCCGGATCCAATTCCCCTTGTCGGGCTGGTGAAGAATCCTGAAGCCTTGAGGCCGTTGGTGCACAACAGATTCCAGGTGCCGGTCGGCACTTGGGCCGATCCGTACGCGCCGGCATTCACTTGCCATTGGCCTGTGCAGGTCCCGGCACGGTTGGGCAGCGACACTGCGATCCGCCCGTTCCGGCCTTCGGTATTGGTGGCCGACATGCGGCCGCTCAGGCCTTCAAAGCGGCCCGTCCAGTCGATGCTGACAATGAAGTTGCTGACCGGTGAATTCGCACGCCGCCGCTCAACCGCGGCCGCGACCGCGGGGGGCACGTGGCGTCCCTTCACCCCGATGGAGTTCATGATGGTGCTGACCTTGGAACTCGGCAGCCTAGCGGCCTGGGTGCCGCAATAAAATCCGCTGAGCAGTTCGGACCCCTGGGTGGTGCTGAATGTTGCGGCGCCAAAGTACTGCACGAACCCAAAGCATGCGCTATCGCCGACGGCAAAATGCTGAATGCTGGCCACGCCAAACTTGTTCCGAGCCGTTCCGGTCAACCCCAAGGCCGGTTTGCCGCTCTTGCCGAATTTGAGACCGGTCACGTAGCGCTTGGCTACGTCAGCGGGGGTGCTGGTAAATTCATACCCGGGTCCCGCCATGTGATAATTGGCGAAGAAAAACGGTCTCTGGCCGCCGCCTGACGGCTGCCAACTGCCGCGATAGATTTTGGCGCCGGTATTTCTGGGATCGAAGCGGCGAAAATGCCGCGCCTGCATGGACAGGCCGTCCGGGTGCGCGAATACCAACGGGCTCTCGCTCGCCGAGACGTTCTCTTGGCCGGTCTTGGGGGCCGTCACGCAGCCCGCGAGTAGGGCAGCCAACGCGCCGGTCCCGATCCGGGTTAATCCCATTCCCATTCTTCAAGCTCCTATTGTTGCGATGTTTGAACGGCGCGCCGCGCCAAATGAAGCGAATTCTGCCGGGTCATGCCCGACTCGAAGGTTTTGCTGTACATGGTCCGGAGAACCATCAGGTCCCAGGCGGTAGGGTTGTCTGCGTCGGAACCGTAATTCATTACCGACGGCACCAACGTCGTATGTGCGAGACCAAAGCCGTGTAGCACCTCGTGATAGATGCAGCGTTGCAACCGCTTCGCGTTTTTCATCGCGATACGGACATGGACGCGCCTGATCCTACCGTCGCCATAGCGGTTCACCCGGGCGGAGCAGGACGCAAATTCCGACTTGTTGATGATCAGGTTTTCCTGATCCAGAAAACTGAACCGAAAATTCCCCTTGCGCCGGCTGCCGTCCGGTTCGACGTAATTGATTTCGGTTCCGGCAACTGCTCCAAGTTCGGCCATGATCCGCCGGACTTGGGCGTACTCCTTGCCCGTCGAAGAAACACCCTCGACCGCAACCCAGACCGGTTCCTCCCAACGGGAAAGGCGGCCCTTCTCGTAGTCGGTCTCGAGCATGAGCTGGAACGAATTGGGGTGAGCGCCCGCGGTGCCGCGGTACGCCAACTGATCAAAAACCCTGACGGCTAAATCGGGATCGTTGCTTGCGGTCTGACACGCAGACAATGGCAACACGGCCAGCAGTAGCAACCGTCCGAGCATTACAAGTTCTCTCCCGATGAGCGCCGGTCCGATGCCGGCGGGGTTTTCATGTTAGGCAACCAAAAAACGGTTGTCAGGTTGAATAATCCGGAAATCCGAGATTCTAGGAGGGTTTTGACCTGGTTTGGCGTTGCGGCCCGGGTGGCCGCCGCCAGCTAGAATGATCGGTTGCCCGCTCTTCCGCCGGCGAAGCGGACCGCTTCCTCGGCCGCCCTGATCAGCGCCCGGGCCTTGTTCCGGCTTTCCTCGAACTCCGAGCGGGGATCGGAATCGGCGACGATGCCGCCGCCCGCCTGGACAAACAGGGTTTCGTCCTTCAGCACGGCCGTCCTGAGCGCAATGCAGGTATCCATGTCGCCGTTGGCGCCGAAATAGCCGATGCAGCCGGCATAGATGCCGCGGCGGGACGGTTCCAGTTCGTCGATGATCTCCATGGCCCGCACCTTTGGCGCGCCGGAAACCGTGCCGGCGGGAAAACCGGAGAGCAGGGCGTCGATTTCGTCGTGTTCTTCGGCAAGTTCGCCTTCGACATTGGAGACGATGTGCATGACGTGGGAGTAGAGTTCGATGATCATCTTGTCGGTGACATCGACGGTGCCCACTCGGGCCACCCGGCCCACATCGTTGCGCCCGAGATCAAGCAGCATCAGATGCTCGGCCAGTTCCTTGGGGTCGGCGAGCAGGTCGTCGGCCAACGCCTTGTCGGCGGCGGCGTTTTCTCCCCGCGGCCGCGTGCCTGCGATGGGCCGGATGGTGACCCGGCCGTTACGAAGGCGTACCAGAAGCTCCGGGCTGGAACCGATGATCGCGAACTCATCGAAGTCGAGGATGAACAGAAACGGTGACGGGTTGACCCGCCTGAGCGCCCGGTAGAGCGATAGGGGCGGCAGGGAGAACGGCACCGAAAACCGCTGCGACAGCACCACCTGAAAGATGTCGCCGGCGCGGATGTATTCCTTGGCCTGCTCCACCATCTGATAAAAATCGGCAGGCTCCATGTTCGAGTCGGGCTCGCCGACGACCGGTAGGATATCGTCGAATTCACGGGGATCGAAACCGTTCGAGGGCAGGGGTCCTTCGAAATCCTCGACCACCCGCTCCAGACGCACGCGGGCCGCGTCATAGGCGGTTTCGGCGGCGGCCGCACTATCCGGCCATACCGGGGTGACCACCGACACCGTATCGTTGACGGCGTCGAATGTGGCGATCACCGTCGGGCGGACGAATTGCCCGTCCGGCACGTCGATATGGGCCGGGTTCTGGTCCGGAATTGCTTCGGCCAGGCGTACGGCGTCGTAGCCGAGATAGCCGACCAGACCGGCGGCCATCGGCGGCATGCCCTCGGGCAAGTCTATGCGGGATTCGGCGAGCAGCGAGCGGAACGAGGCCAAAGTCCCGTCCTTCGCGGCGACGGGACAAGGCTCGAATGCGCCTGCGTCATCAAGGGCTTGGCGGTTGATTTCCGCCATATTGCCCCGGCAGCGCCAGATCAGGTCCGGACGCAGCCCGACAAAGGAATAGCGGCCGCGAATGGCCCCGCCCTCGACGGATTCGAGCAGAAAGCTGTTGGGCTGACCTTGCGCCAGTTTGATCATCGCCGAGACCGGCGTTTCCAAATCGGCGATCAGCCGGGTCGAGACGACCTGCGCCTGGCCCCGGCCGAATGCCTCCGCAAACGTCGGGAAATCGGGCGTGAATTCGATCACTGCTGATAGGATTGTTCTAGGCTGGCCCGATTGACCGTCACCCCGTGGCGTTGGCGGAGCGCTCGAGTGAATTGGGCGGTCAAATCCGCCCCGATATCGCCGGCAATCTGGCCTCGGACGGCACTCAAGCCATCCCGATCGGCGGAGGGAACGGCGGCAACCACATCCTTCAGGCGGGCAACGTAGTGCGCGCCGTCTCCCGCCGCCGTGACCACGCCGCCCCGGCCGGTGCCGAACAGCTCGGTGATCAGTTGGCCGGGCAGGGGCTTCTCCAGGCCGTGACCCGTGCGAAGAAACGGCTTGGTCTCCGAAGTCTCGGCGCCTCGCAGGTTGCTCAGTTCGCTCAGCGTGACACCGCTTTTGAGGCGCGCGACGAGATCCTCGGCCCGTTTCCGGGTCGCCTTGGCGCGCGCCGCGTCCTTCCAGGCCACGGCGACCCGGTCGCGGATGCTGTCCAACGGCCGTAATGTCGGCGGCGTCACACGGTCCACCCGAAGGATGAAATAGCCGTTTTCGCCGAGATCGTTCAGGGCGCTCTCCTGGCCCTGTTCGGTTTCGAATGCGGCCCGGAGGATCGGGCTTTGAGGATCGATACCCGCCACCGGCTGACCCTGGGCATCGGTGCCTGCCGCGGACAGCGCCTCGATCTTGCGGACATTGATATTCAATTGCCGCGCCGCCTCTTCGATGGTGGCCCCGCCGCCGAGAACGTCTTCGAACCGGTTGGCCAGCCCGAACAGTTCATCAACCGCCTTGTCTTCGGCCAGCACACGGCGGACCTCGTCCCGCACCTCGCTCAACGGCTGGACGGTCGCCTCCTGAACCTCGCCGACGCGGACTATATGCCAACCCAAATCGGTCTTGATGGGCTGGCTGACGGCTCCGGTATCCAGGGCGAAGGCCGCATCGGCCAATTCGGGCAGCGGCACCTGATCGCGGCTCAACAGCCCGAGATCGGTATCGGCGGGCCCCAGCCCCGCGACTTCCTCGGCAACCTTGGCGAAATCCTCCCCGAGGGAAAGTTTGGTATAGGCGTCACGGACCTTGGATTCGTCCTCCACGAGGATTTGCCGGAGTTCCCGCTGGGCCGGCGCCGAGTACCGGGCGATCCGGGCCTGGTATTCCTCCTCGATGGCCTCGTCGGTTACGTCGATTTCGTCGAGAATATCCTCGGTTTTCAGCTCCGCCACCGTCAGTGCGCGGTACTCGGGCGCGGTGAACCGGGCGGCGTTCTGCTGATGAAATTCCCCGAGTGCGGCTGAATCCGGCTCGCCGACGTTCCTGACAGCGGCGTTGTCCAACCGGATAACCTCTGCGATGCGCCGTTGGTTCCGGTAGCGGTACACTTGATTCACCATGGTCGAAGGCAGTGCCTCCCCGGCATCGAGGCTGCTCAGGTATTGCTGCCGAAGAAGCGTGTTGCGCAGCAGAGCGACATAACCGGCCTCGGTAAGGCCATTGCTGCGGAGGGCCTGGTCAAAGGCGATGCGGTTGAACGCTCCCTGCGGTGTCCGGAAGCGCTCGTCCGATTGGATGTTGGCGCGGACCACGTCGTCACTGATCAGGAGTCCGAGATCGCTCGCGCCGATGGTAAGAAGATCACGCTGGACGATGTTTTCGAGGGCGGCGTCCAACAGTCCCATTTCCCGGGCCTGGGTCGCATCTATTTCGGTGCCGAGGAGTTCGCGGAACCGCCGGATCTGCTGCGAGACCTCGCGGCCCACCTCGTACCGGGTGATGTCGTGGTCGCCGACCGTAGCCACGATCTGACTGGCGGCTTGCCGGGCGCCCGGAAGATGATCGCCGATACCCCAGATGCCGAAGCTGAGAATCAGAATGCCGAACAGGATATAGGTGGCGATTTTCAGGACTTTTTGCTTAAAGACATTCAACATGACCCGGGTCCGCTGACGAGTTGAAACGATGGGATTGTACCACCCCGCGCCGGAGCGGCGGCATCATAAGAGTGTGACCCCGGGCAATCAACGCCGGGTTCGGTAAATCGGCTTGCCCGGTTTCGGCGCACCGGCTACCGTCAAATGACGGTAAAGGTGTATTGGCGAACTTAGACGGATGAAGAACAGGTTTGGTCTGGCGCTTATCGGTCTTTGCATCGCCACTTCGGCCCCGGCGGCGGAATTCAAGTTCGTCGCCCTTGGCGATTTGCCCTACGGCCCGCCCGCAAAGGTCTATCCGCCTTTCGAGCGGCTGATCGCCGAAATCAACGCGAAGGCTCCGGCATTTACGCTGCATATCGGCGACACCAAATCCGGGTCCACCCCTTGCTCCGATCAAATGCTTCTCGACCAAAAGCGATTTATGAACACCTTTGAGACCGCGGTGGTTTACACGCCCGGCGACAACGAATGGACGGACTGCCACCGTTCGAAGGCGGGCCGGTTTGATCCGATCGAGCGGCTGAGTTTCATTCGGCGCACCTATTTCGACAAACCGATGAGTCTCGGAAAATCACCGGTTCCCATTGAACGCCAGTCCGACCTCATGCCCGCTCACACGCGCTACGTCGAGAACAGCCGGTTCAGCCGGAACGGCGTTTGGTTCGTTCTGGCCCATGTGGTTGGGCCCAACAACAATAACCGAACCGTCGCAAATGCGAGGCGCGGCAACCCGGCAAGCGCCGCGGCGGTTTTGGAGTTCGAAGCACGGGACAAGGCAAACGCCGCGTGGCTCGAGGACGGGTTCGACAAGGCGGCAACCGCCGGCGCCGCGGCGGTGGTTGTTGCCATTCATGCCAATATTATCGACTACGGGAGTCTCGACAAGAAGACCGAGAAGTTCACGGAGGGAATCGGTTTCGGCCGCTTTGGCGAGCTCCTGGTTCATCGCGCCGCCGAATACGGGAAGCCTGTCCTGCTGATCTTCGGTGACAGCCACAACTTCCGGATTTTTCACCCGTTCCCCCAGCGGGCGCCGAATATCACGGCGCTGGAAGTCTATGGTGCGCCGTATATGCATGCCGTGGAGGTCTCGGTGGACACAAATGAAGATGCCGTGTTCGGGTTCAAGTCGATCTTCAACCCAGCCTTAAAGCCGGGCAAGTAGTACGACGTTCCGGGCGCTGGACTCGGACGCCAAAAATGCTACACAAGCGGCTCCGCACCCGCGTCCCCGCCACTACGCCAGACGAGTTCCCGAGCCATGACCCGACATCCCCTGATTGCCGGAAACTGGAAAATGAACGGTCTATCCGACACCGCCCGGACGTTGGCCCGTGGGGTTCGCGATGGCGCCGCCGAAGCCGGCGGGCGTTGCGAGCTCCTCGTTTGCCCGCCCGCAACGGCGATTGCCGCCGTGGCCGATGAACTTGCGGGATCGTCCGTCGCCTTAGGCGGTCAGGACTGTCATGTTGCCGGGAGCGGGGCGCATACCGGGGACATCAGCGCGGCTATGCTGATGGACTTGGGCTGTTCCTACGTCATTGTCGGACATTCGGAGCGCCGCACCGGTCACGGGGAGAAGGATGCGCTGGTGCATGACAAGGCCGTGGCTGCCCGCGCCGTCGGTCTGGTGCCCATCATCTGCATCGGCGAAACGGAACAGGAGAGGGATGACGGCAAGACGCTGGACGTGGTCCTCGGTCAGTTGTCCGGCTCGTGCCCCAAGAATCTTGACGGGACCGGCGTGGTGATCGCCTACGAGCCGGTCTGGGCGATCGGCACCGGCCGCACGCCGACAACCGGGGAAGTTCAGGAGGCGCACGCCGCCATCCGGAACGGATTGGCATCCCATCTCGGCGTCGAGGCGGCCGATCGGGTCCGGCTTCTTTACGGCGGCTCCATGAAACCGGACAATGCCGGAGGCCTGCTGGCGCTGCCCGACGTGGACGGCGGCCTGATCGGCGGCGCAAGTTTGAAGGCGGATGACTTTCTGGCCATAGCGGGCGCGGCCCGTCCGGTCAGCTAGTCAGGCAACTTGATACTGGCCAAGCCGCTTCGGAAGGTCTAAAAGACGCGCCTCATTCCGAGAGGAGCCCCTAGAGGAAGTCCCAGAGGAAACCCCAGAGGAAGCCATGGTAGCCGTACTCACCGTTGTTCTGGTCCTGCTGGCCCTGACCCTGATCGGCCTCGTCATGCTGCAGCAAAGCGAGGGCGGCGGCCTGGGTATCGGCGGCGGTGGAGGCGGCGGCGGTATGGGCGGATTCATGACCAGCCGGTCGACGGCCAACCTTTTGACCCGCGCGACAGCCGTTGTCGCGGCGGCGTTCATGGTGGTCAGCCTGGCATTGGCGATCATCGCCAACGAACGGAGCCGCAGCGCGCCGGGGTCCATTCTCGACGGGGGCGCGCCGGCGGGTCAGTCCTCGCCCCAGGGACCGATGAATGCGCCGGCCAATCCATCGGTGCCGAGTGTTCCCTCGGTGCCGACGACTCCGGCTCGATAGCGCCAGCCGCCCAAATCGGGCGCGGCGCCCGACCGCGGCAAAAAAAGTTCGTTTTGTCGGCAGAAATGCCGTCTCCGCTCTTCCTTACTACAAGATGTTGTAGTAGGTTGTCGGTCCATGACGCGGTTCATTTTCATCACCGGCGGCGTGGTTTCCTCCCTTGGAAAAGGACTGGCATCGGCGTCCCTTGGCGCGCTCCTGCAAGCGCGCGGATACAGCGTCCGCTTGCGCAAACTCGACCCCTATATCAACGTCGATCCGGGAACCATGAGCCCCTACCAGCACGGCGAGGTCTATGTTACCGATGACGGGGCGGAGACCGATCTCGATCTCGGACACTATGAGCGATTCACCAATGTGGACGCCAAGCAGTCCGACAACGTCACCACGGGCCGTATCTATTCCCAGGTCATCGCCAGGGAGCGCCGCGGCGAATATCTCGGCGCCACCATCCAGGTGATTCCGCACATCACCGATGCCATCAAGGAATTCGTCAAGGCCGACCTCAATGGCGAGGATTTCGTCCTCTGCGAAATCGGGGGCACGGTGGGCGACATCGAGAGTCTGCCGTTCCTGGAAGCCATCCGGCAACTGGGCAACGACCTCGGCCGCCGGCGGACGATGTTCGTCCATGTGACCTTGGTGCCTTTTATTGCCGCGGCGGGGGAACTCAAGACCAAACCCACCCAGCACAGCGTGCGTGAACTCCAAAACGTCGGTATCCAGGCCGATCTGCTGCTGTGCCGGTCCGAGCAGGCCATCCCGGACAGCGAACGCCGGAAGATCGCCAACTTCTGTAACGTTCGCGAAGAAGCGGTCATTCCAGCGATGGATGTGAAGAACATTTATCAGGTGCCGGTCTCGTATCATGCCGAGGGCCTCGACCGGGAGGTCTGCCGCCATTTCGGATTGGATTTCGCCGAAGAGCCTGACCTGGAACCCTGGGAGCACGTCGCCAAACGCGCCGTCGAACCGGAAGGCGAGGTGGCGGTTGCCGTGGTCGGCAAGTACACCGGCTTGAAGGATGCCTACAAGTCCCTCTCCGAGGCGTTGGCCCATGGCGGCATCGCCAACAACGTCAAGGTCAGTCTCAAATGGATTGAGAGCGAAATATTCGAGAACGGCGGCACGGTGCAGGCCTTGGAAGACGCCCACGCCATCCTTGTGCCGGGCGGATTTGGCGAGCGGGGCGCCGAAGGAAAGATTGAGGCGGCCCGGTTCGCCCGCGAGCGGGGTGTTCCCTATTTCGGCATATGCTTCGGCATGCAGATGGCCGTGGTAGAAGCGGCGCGCAACCTGGCAGGCATCGAGAAGGCCGGGTCCACCGAGTTCGGTCCCTGCGAAGAGCCCATCGTCGGCCTGATGACCGAATGGAATAAGGACGGCATCAAGGAAACCCGGGACGAGGGGTCGGACAAGGGCGGGACCATGCGTTTGGGCGCCTACCCCTGCGTGCTCGGCGACAACTCCCGGGTGAAGCAGATTTACGACGAGACGGAGATTTCGGAGCGTCACCGGCACCGTTACGAGGTCAACATGGCGTACGAACCGCACCTGGCGAAGGCGGGACTGATCTTCTCGGGCAAGTCGCCCGACGGAGTGCTGCCGGAGATCGTCGAAATTCCCGATCATCCCTGGTTCATCGGGGTGCAGTTCCATCCCGAATTGAAATCCCGGCCGTTTCAGCCCCACCCGCTGTTCACCGATTTTATCCGTGCCGCGGTCGACCAGAGCCGGTTGGTGTGATGGAACCGCGCTACTGGTTTGCCGCAAAGGAATATGGCTGGGCGACGGGCGCGCCGCCTGAATGGCGTTGGGGCGCCGACTCATGACCACACCCCGCCACATATCCGTCGGCGATGTCACCATCGGCAACGACCTGCCGCTCTCGATCATCGCCGGTCCCTGTGCTCTGGAGAGCCGCCAGCACGCATTGGATATGTCGGGCCGGATCGCCGAAATCGGCAAGAATCTGGGTATAGGCATCGTCTACAAGACCTCCTACGACAAGGCCAACCGGACGAGCGTGCGGAGCGAGCGGGGCGTCGGTCTCGAAGACGCCCTGCCCATCTTCCAGGCGGTTCGCGAATCCTCGGGCCTGCCGGTGCTGACGGACATCCACGAGATCGGCCATTGCCGGCGCATCGGCAACTCTGTGGACGTCCTGCAAATTCCGGCGTTCCTGTGCCGCCAGACCGATCTGTTGATCGCCGCCGGCGAAACGGGACTGCCCGTCAACGTCAAGAAGGGCCAATTTCTCGCCCCGTGGGACATGGAAAACGTGGTCAGGAAGGTCGAGAGCACCGGCAACGACAAGGTGATGGTCACCGAGCGTGGCGCGAGCTTCGGCTACAACACGCTGGTGACCGACATGCGCTCGCTGCCGATCATGGCCCGGACCGGCGCGCCGGTGGTCATCGACGCAACCCATTCCGTGCAGCAGCCGGGCGGCGAAGGGAATGTCTCCGGCGGCGACCGACGGTTCGCCCCGGTGATCGCCCGGGCCGCCGTTGCCGTCGGCGTCGCGGCGGTGTTCATGGAGACCCACGAGGACCCGGACAGCGCACCCAGCGACGGCCCAAACATGGTAAAACTCGGCGACCTGCAAGGCGTCGTCGAGACCCTGATGGAGGTCGACCGGATCGCCAAGGCGAAGCCCGTCGAGTATTGATGTCTAAACCAAGCTCAGGA
The DNA here is from genome assembly GCA_964620095.1 of uncultured Rhodospirillaceae bacterium. Lineage (GTDB taxonomy): Bacteria > Pseudomonadota > Alphaproteobacteria > Rhodospirillales > UBA2165 > JAJDXO01. The sequence goes on from CAZUGT010000136.1 coordinate 10,468, forward strand.
CCCATTAATATGAGAGTCGGCGGCAATCGACTCACCTGAGACGACGCGCTCGGCACGTCCAGCCGGTGCTTGTCGTGGTGTATCCGAGAGTGAATGGCGCTAGAACAACGGTAGGAAAATATAATTGAACACATGCGCGGCGGAAGGGTTCTCGACCTGACGCGCATCCGTCAGGACACCGTCAACCAAGGCCACACTCCGGTAGCCATGGCGCTCAATTTCATCGATTGTCCCGCGCACAGGCTTCCCGGCGTGAGCCTCCTCAATTTCGATCAGCATGACCGGCCGGCAGCGAGCTATCAGTTCAGAGGCCCCTTCGATCACTTGCGCCTCATGGCCTTCGACGTCGATCTTGATGAACCCTACGTCGCCAACGTCCATAGAATCCATGCGCCGAACCGGGCACGACAGCTCAAGGTGCTCGCCTCTCTCTCTCGGCGGCGTCAAGCTTGCAAGCTGATTGGAAGTCACTCCACGCTTGTTTATCGGAACATGGAGCGTAGCGTTGCCGTCATGGCTTCCAACAGCGACGGAATGAACGGTTAACCGCGATGACCGTATACGCCGGAGCCAAGGCAGCAGCGCCGGCCGCGGCTCGAATGCGTGCACTGCGGCGGCGAACTTGAGCAGTTCCCGCGTATAGCCGCCCTTGTTCGCTCCGATATCAACGGCAATACGCTCGCGCGAGACCAAGAACGGTAAAAGGTCAAACTCCGGCTCCAAACGACGGAGCCGCCGACGCACGTCTCCGGCATGCCAGGACGGTGGGATCAGGTGATACTTGAGACGCTCCCTGAGAGTTCTGCGATCCATCGCTTCCTCATGTCTTGATGATCTTGCGTACCACCGCCGGCGGCTGCGCATTGTTGTGGGGCTGCTCTCGGCCGGTTGAGCCTGTTGTACTTCCTATATTTTGCCGCCACAAAGTACAACGCTCGACATCCGCGTTATCCTTCCTCGACTTTGTGTCAGAGAGTACGAATGCCCATGCGCCGGAACAGCTAGTACTCTTGACCCAAGAATGATTTGGGCAAGTCCTTGCGCGTCTCCCCTTGAGCGTCTATCAACGCGCCAAATCCCGGCACCGGCCGATTTGCTTTCCGGAGACGCCCATGACCGCCATTACCGATATCCATGCCCGGGAAGTTCTGGACTCCCGCGGAAATCCCACCGTCGAGGTGGAGGTGCTGCTGGAGAGCGGCTCGGTGGGCCGTGCCGCCGTGCCGTCCGGCGCGTCGACCGGCATCCACGAGGCGGTCGAGCTTCGCGATGGCAACGAGACCCGTTATGGCGGCAAGGGCGTGCTCCAGGCCGTGGACAACGTCAACGGCGAGATTTTCGAGACCCTCAGCGGCCTGGATGCCGAGGATCAAGTCCATATCGACCGCACCCTGATCGATTTGGATGGTACGAAGAACAAGTCCCGGCTGGGCGCCAATGCTATTCTCGGCGCCAGCCTCGCGGTCGCCAAGGCGGCGGCCGACGATGCGGGCCTGCCGGTTTACCGCTATGTGGGCGGGGCCAATGCGTCGCTGCTGCCGGTGCCGATGATGAACATCGTCAATGGGGGCGCCCACGCCGACAACCCCATCGATATCCAGGAATTCATGATCATGCCGGTCGGCGCGCCGAGCCTCGCCGAAGCGGTTCGCGTCGGCGCGGAAGTGTTTCATACGCTTCGGAAAGGTCTCCGGGACGCCGGGCACAATACGAACGTCGGCGACGAGGGCGGGTTCGCGCCCATGCTCAAGAGCGCCGACGAGGCCCTGACGTTCATCATGAAGTCCATCGAGGCCGCCGGGTACAAGGCGGGCGACGATGTGGTCATCGCCCTCGATCCGGCGTCGTCCGAGTTCTATAGGGACGGCAGGTACGAGCTCGAAGGGGAGGGCAAGTCTCTCGATGCCGCCGGGATGGTCGATTACTACGCCAATCTCTGCGGCCGCTATCCCATCAGGTCCATCGAGGACGGCATGGCCGAAGAGGACTGGGACGGCTGGAAGCTGCTGACCGAGCGCATCGGCGGCACGGTCCAACTGGTCGGCGACGATTTGTTCGTCACCAACCCCAAGCGCCTGGCCCGGGGGATCGAGACCGGCACCGCCAACTCCATCCTGGTAAAAGTCAATCAGATCGGCACCCTGACGGAATCCCTCGAGGCCGTCGAAATGGCCCACAAGGCCGGCTATACCGCGGTGATCTCCCACCGCTCCGGCGAGACCGAGGACACCACCATCGCCGACCTCGCCGTTGCCACCAATGCGGGCCAGATCAAGACCGGATCGCTCAGCCGCTCCGACCGCCTGGCGAAATACAATCAATTGATCCGCATCGAGGAGAGCCTCGGCCCGGCGGCGCAATATCCGGGGCGCTCCCTGTTCGATCAGGTCCTGTTTTCCTAGCCGAATTGGTGGTGTAGGCTCGCCCCGCAAATAACAAGGGGCGGGCTTCCATGGACTTCGGCATCTTCGATCACCTCGACCAGACGGGGCAGGCGGGCAGCGACTATTACGAAGACCGCCTGAAGCTTATCGAGCGCTACGACGAAATCGGCATCTACGCCTACCATGTCGCCGAACACCACGCGACACCCCTCGGCATGGCGCCGAGCCCGAGCGTCTTTCTGGCCGCGGTGGCGCAGCGCACCCGGCAGCTCCGTTTCGGCCCCCTGGTCTATTGCGTCCCCATGTATCACCCGATCCGGCTGCTGGAAGAAATCTGCATGCTCGATCAGTTGTCCGGCGGACGCTTCGAACTCGGCGTCGGGCGCGGCATCTCCCCCATCGAACTCGGCTACTATGACCTGGATTACGACGAAGGCCCGGCCAAATACCGCGAGGCGCTGGAGATTATTCTGCTGGGAATCCGGAACGAGCGCCTCACCTACGACGGCGAATTCTTCCAGGTCGACAACATGCCCGTGCGGCTGACCACCGTGCAGAAACCCCATCCGCCGCTGTGGTACGGCATCCACAACCCGGTAAGCGCCGGATGGCCCGGCGGGAACGGAGTCAACATCGTCTCCAACGCGCCGGCGGCGCGGGTCCGCGAGGTGTCCGACGCCTACCGCGAAGCCCGCGCCGATGCCCGGTTGCCGGGTCCCGAGCCCAAGATCGGCATGACCCGCTATATGATCCTCGCCGACAGCAGGGAGGCGGCCATGGAGATGGGCCGCCGCGCCTATCCGGTTTGGCGGCAGAGCTTCATGGCGCTCTGGGACGAACACGGCAAGGAGCCCATCGGCGTCCACTATCCGGAAGAGTTCGACGGCGTTGTCGAGAGCGGCCAGGCGGTGGCCGGAACACCGGACCAGGTCGGCGAAGAGCTGCAGCGGCAGATCGAAACGGCAGGGATCAACTACATGATCTGCCGCTTTGCCTTCGGCAACCTCACACTGGCCGAAAGCCTCAACTCGGTGGAGCTGTTCAACGACCACCTGAAAGGCGAATTGAAGGCCGCGGCCTAGGAAAACAGGCTCGGGCCGCCGCCTCGGCGCCGTTAACCTTTGGCTAAGGGCAGCGTGATTCAATCATCGTCAAATGACCCAGGGACGGGAAAAATGGCCGCCTAGGGCACTGGTGGGTAGCGGACACTCCTCGTTCGCCGGGGAGGTTTTCGCTCCTCAACAACTGAATTTCTCGAGTCTTGCCGACGGCTTGGCCCGGCAAGGCGCCTGCAAGGATTACCGCGGCGCGTCATGAGCATCGTTTACGACATACGCCATCTGGCCCGTCAGGTGATCGGTCCCGTTCTCGGGGTGTCCCTGATGGTCTACATCGTCTACCACGCGGTGCAAGGCAACCACGGCCTGATCGCCTATTGGCAACTGGTCAAACAGGTAGATGCCGCGAAGCAGGCGGTTGCGCTGCTCGACGAGGAAAAAACCCGGCTTCAGAAGCGGGTCAAGCTGCTGCATCCGGATAGTCTCGATCGGGATATGCTGGAAGAGAGGGCGAGGGTCATGCTGGGTTACGCGGACCCGACGGATATCATCCTCGTCGACCGTCCCGGCCGCCGCGCACCCTAGCCCGGACTTCCAGAACACCGTTTCATGCGGTAATCCTCACCTCCGCGCATTCCGGGACCGGCTGGACGGATACCGGAAAATGGCGCCAGGGCGGAATTCATGGGGCAAATCGATGCCATCCGTTGCGCCAATCAGCCCGTCCGAACGTCGCACAGAAGGACGTCCGGCATTGGACAGCCTGCCGATCCCGGCGCTAAGCTAAGGCCGGCAAAAACGCCCAGACAGGGGAAAGATCATGCTGACGGCCGAGAGCAACAAGCTGTTTACCGAGATCGGCGAAGGGACGCCCATGGGCGATCTGCTGCGCCGATATTGGATGCCCATCGCGGCAGTCTCGGAGTTCGACGAACAGGCCACCAAGCCGGTCCGGCTGATGGGCGAAGACCTGGTCCTCTACAAGGATTTGAGCGGAAACTACGGTCTCACCGACCGTCACTGCGCGCATCGGCGGGCCGATCTTTCCTACGGGTTCGTCGAGGAGACGGGCATCCGCTGCAACTACCACGGCTGGTGTTACGACCAGAAAGGGAACTGCATCGAACAGCCTTATGAAGACACGATCGATCCCTCGGGCAAGCTGAAAAAGCAGGTCAAGCTCAAGGCTTATCCCGTCGAGGAAAAAGCTGGATTGCTGTGGGCCTATATGGGGCCGGAGCCGGTCCCGCTGGTCCCGACGTGGGAACCCTTCACCTGGGAAAACGGCTTCGTCCAGATCGTTCTCTCCGAGATTCCCTGCAACTGGTTCCAGTGCCAGGAGAACTCCATCGATCCCGTCCACTTCGAGTGGATGCACGCCAACTGGTCGATCCGGCTGAAGGGCGAGACCGGCCCGTATTCGCCGAAGCACACCAAGGTGGATTTCGACGAATTCGACTATGGTTTCCGCTATCTCCGCATCCGCGAGGACACCGACGAAGAACATCCCTTGTGGACCGTAGGCCGTACGTGTCTGTGGCCCAACTGCCTGTTTACCGGTGAACATTTCGAATGGCGGGTGCCCATCGACGACGAAAATACCCTGAGCGTCGGCTGGTTTTTTGCCCGGGTGCCGACCGACAAGGAACCCTATGTCCAGGAGCGTATTCCCTTCTGGAAGTGCCCGATCAAGGACGAGGAGACAGGACGGTGGATCTCGACCCATGTCATGAACCAGGATTTCATCGCCTGGGTCGGGCAGGGCACCGTCGCAGACCGCACCAAGGAGCATCTGGGGCTCAGCGACAAGGGCGTCGGCATGATCCGCAAGCGCTACATGGATGACATCGAGCGGATCAAAAACGGCGAAGACCCCAAGGCTGTCGTACGCAACCCCAACGAAAACGGCTGCATCGAACTGCCGATCATCGGCAAGAAATACTTCAAGGAAGGCCTCTCATCGGAGGAAATCCGGGAGAATGCCGACAGCCCCATCGGCGGCACCTATCGGCGGTTCCCCTTCCAGGCCGGGCAGCCCCAATGGGTAAAGGACGAGTTCGAGGAAGCCACCGGGTTCCGCCTCCAGGATTCCTTTCCCCAGAACCAGGGGGAACTGGCTAATATCGGTTCCAAGGACGAGGAGTTCGTCGAAAAGTAGGAGGAACGGTTGCCCGCACGCCCCGCCCGGAGCCTTCCGGTCCTGTTCCTCCTCGGGGCCGCGTTGTGGCCGGCCCAAGCCCACGCCGACGCCATTGACGGCGATTGGTGCAACGCCAGGGGGCAAAAGCTCTCCGTCGACGGCCCCAAGCTGGTGACGCCATACGGCACCCGCATGGAAGGCCTCTATGACCGCCATGGCTTCGAGTACGTGGTGCCGGCGGGTGAGCCCGGCGCCGGCGACAAGGTGGTCATGACCATCTTCAGCGACGACGACATGGAACTCGTTCGCGGTTCGCGGCCGGCCGAGAGCTGGCGGCGCTGCCGCCTTCCCACAAGCTGAGAGACGACCAGAAAATTGCGTGAATTCGCGTCGAACCCGCACGAATCAAACCCCGCCGAATTTCAGTTAACTAAAAATAGGATAATTTAGAAAAACTTGTTGCTTTACAACAACTTTGTCGTCAGATTCAGCCTCAATTCTGGCTATTTTTGACCTCATTGCAGGCCTTTGTTTCCGCGATTATGGCGGATTCCCGAGGGAGGAGTGACCCGATATGGCGACAGCCGCAAAGCGAAAACCCCGCAAACGAGCCGCCCCGAAACCCAAGGCCACCCCGGAAGAACTCCTTGAATTTCATCGGGAAATGCTGCTGATCCGCCGTTTCGAAGAGAAGGCGGGGCAACTCTACGGCATGGGGCTGATCCAGGGTTTCTGCCACCTCTATATCGGTCAGGAAGCGGTCGTCGTGGGCATGCAGGCTGCCGCCGACACCGATGTCGACACGGTCGTCACCAGCTACCGGGATCACGGCCATATGCTGGCCTGTGGAATGGACCCCAAGGGCGTCATGGCCGAACTCACCGGCCGCGGCACCGGCTATTCCCGCGGCAAGGGCGGTTCCATGCACATGTTCAGCCGGGAAAAGAACTTCTTCGGCGGTCACGGCATCGTCGCGGCCCAGGTTCCAATCGGCACCGGCCTCGGATTCGCGCACAAGTACAAGGAAGACGGCGGGGTCTGCATGACCTATTACGGCGACGGCGCCGCCAATCAGGGCCAGGTCTATGAGAGTTTCAATATGGCGGCCCTGTGGAAACTGCCGGTCTGTTATGTGCTCGAAAACAACCGCTACGGCATGGGCACCTCGGTCGCCCGCGCCGCATCGACCCAGGAACTCTATGCCCGCGGCGAGGCGTTCGGCATCCCCGGCGAACGGGTGGACGGGATGGACGTGGCCGCCGTCCGCGCCGCGGCGGAGAAGGCGCTGAAGCACGTCCGGAGCGGCAAAGGCCCCTATATCCTCGGCATGCTGACCTACCGGTATCGCGGCCATTCCATGTCCGATCCGGCCAAATACCGGACCCGCGAAGAGGTGTCCAAGGTCCGGGCCGAACAGGACCCAATCGATCGGGTCGCCCAGACGTTGCTCGACAACGCATACGCGACCGAGGAGGAGCTGAAGGCCGTGGATGCGGAAATCAAGGCGGTCATCACCGAGGCGGCCGAGTTCGCCCAGCAGTCGCCGGAGCCGGATCCGTCGGAGCTCTACACCGACGTTCTGGTCGACGCCTAGGGGGGGACAGGATATGGCTACTCAGATTCTCATGCCCGCCCTGTCGCCGACCATGACCGAGGGCAACATCGCAAAATGGCACAAGAAGGAGGGCGACGCGGTCGCGTCCGGCGATCTCCTGGCCGAGATCGAGACCGACAAGGCGACCATGGAACTGGAAGCCGTCGATGACGGCATCCTGGGCAAGATCATCGCCTCGGAGGGCGCGGAGAACATTGCCGTCAATACGCCCATCGCCGTCCTGCTTGCCGACGGCGAGGATGCATCCGCCATCGACGCCGCGGCCGCCGCCCCGGAACCCGCGCCCGCCGAAGCCGTACCGGAACCGAGTGCGGCTTTCGGCCTCGAGGAGGCCCCCGCGCCGACAGCCGCGCCAACACCGGCGCCCGCGCCTTCGGAGCCCGAATACACCGGCGAGACCCAGATCCTCACGGTCCGCGAGGCGCTGCGCGACGCCATGGCCGAGGAAATGCGGGACGACGACAACGTCTTCCTGATGGGCGAGGAGGTGGCCGAATACCAGGGCGCCTACAAGGTCTCCCAAGGGCTGCTGGAAGAGTTCGGCGAAAAGCGGGTGATCGATACGCCGATCACCGAGCACGGCTTCGCCGGTCTCGGCGTCGGCGCCGCGTTCGGGGGCTTGAGGCCGATCGTCGAGTTCATGACCTTCAACTTCGCCATGCAGGCCATGGATCACATCATCAATTCGGCGGCCAAGACCCTCTACATGTCCGGCGGTCAGATGGGCGCGCCCATGGTGCTGCGCGGTCCAAACGGCGCGGCCGCCGGCGTCGCGGCCCAGCACTCCCAGTGCTTCGCCAGCTGGTATGCCCACGTGCCGGGCCTCAAGGTGGTCTCGCCGTGGTCCGGCGCCGACGCCAAGGGGCTCTTGAAGTCGGCGATCCGAGATCCCAACCCGGTGATCGTGCTGGAGAACGAAATCCTCTACGGCCAGTCCTTCGAGGTGCCGGCCGATCCCGATTTCGTGGTGCCCATCGGCAAGGTGAAGATCGAACGGCCCGGCGCCGACGTCACCATCACCTCGTTCTCGCTGATGATGAACGTCGTCATGGAAGCGGCGGAAGCGCTGGCGGCGGAGGGGATCGACGCGGAGGTGATCAATCTCCGCTCGCTGCGCCCCTTCGATATCGAGACGGTGGTGGAAAGCGTCAAGAAAACCAACCGCATCGTCAGCGTGGAAGAGGGCTGGGCGTTCGCCGGCATCGGATCCGAAATCGCCGCGATCATGATGGATCACGCCTTCGACTATCTGGATGCGCCGGTCAAACGAGTCTGCGGCGAGGACGTGCCCATGCCCTACGCCAAGAACCTGGAAGCCATGTATCTGCCCGATGTCGCCAAGGTTGTCCAGGCGGCCAAAGACGTCTGCTACGCGTAAGGGAGCCGGGAAATGACCATTCAGATTCTCATGCCCGCCCTGTCGCCGACCATGACCGAGGGCAACATCGCCAAGTGGCACAAGAAGGAGGGCGACGAGGTCGCGTCCGGCGATCTCCTGGCCGAGATCGAGACCGACAAGGCGACCATGGAGCTCGAAGCGGTCGATGACGGCGTGCTCGGCAAGATCATCGCCGCCGAAGGTTCGGAGAACATCGCCGTCAATACCCCCATCGCGGTGATGCTGGAAGAAGGCGAGGATGCGTCCGTTGCCGAGGCCGCCGCCACGGCCGCCCCGGCGCCTCAGCCCGCGGCGTCACTCGAACCCGCGCCCGCCGCCGAACCGGCCCCGGTGCCCCAGCCCGCACCGGCAGCTCAAGCCGCGCCCACCACGCCGAAGTCGAACGGCGCCCGCGTGTTCGCCAGCCCGCTCGCCAAGCGCATCGCGGCGGATTCCGGCATCGACATCGGCGCCATATCCGGCTCCGGTCCCCATGGGCGGGTGGTGAAGCGGGATGTGGAAGCCGCCATCGCCGGCGGCGTCGCCGCTCCCGCCGCGGCTCCGTCCGTCGCCCCGCCGGCGCCGGCGCAACTGCCCGTGGTAGCCGGCGGCTACACCGAGGTGCCGCACAGCAACATGCGCAAGACGATCGCCAGGCGCCTGCAGGAATCCAAGCAGACGGTGCCCCACTTCTACGTCACCATGGAGTGCGAGATCGACAAGCTGCTGGCCATGCGTAAGGACCTGAACGCGCGGGCCGAGGCGACCGGCGAGGACTACAAGATCTCGGTCAACGACTTCATCATCCGCGCAGCCGCGTTCGCCATGAAGAAGGTCCCCGATGTCAACGCGTCCTGGACCGACGAGGCCATGCGGCTCTACAACGACATCGACATCTCGGTGGCCGTCGCCATCGACGGCGGCCTGATCACGCCCATCGTGCGTAACGCGGACCAAAAAGGCCTGGCCGTCATTTCCAACGAGATGAAGGACCTGGCCGCCCGCGCCCGGGAAGGCAAGCTCAACCCCGATGAATTCCAGGGCGGCGGCTTCACTATCTCCAATCTGGGCATGTACGGGGTGAAGGAATTCGCCGCCATCATCAACCCGCCTCAATCCTGCATCCTGGCCGTCGGCGCGGGCGAGCAGCGGCCCGTGGTCCGCGACGGTGCGCTCACCACCGCGACCATGATGAGCGTGACGCTCTCCACCGACCACCGGGTCGTCGACGGCGCGTTGGGCGCCGAATGGCTGCAGGCCTTCAAGGTCCTCATCGAGGACCCGCTGGCCATGCTGCTGTAGGGGGTCGCGATGGCGGATCAACCACTAACCGAAACGAACTTCGACGTCATCGTCGTCGGCGGCGGACCGGGCGGCTACGTGACCGCCATCCGCGCCGCGCAACTCGGCATGAAGGCGGCCTGCGTGGAGCGGGAACATTTGGGCGGCATCTGCCTCAACTGGGGCTGCATTCCGACCAAGGCGCTGCTGCGGACCTCCGAGGTCTATCACCTGATGGAGCGGGCCGACGAGTTCGGCCTCAAGGTCGAAGGCGTCTCCTTCGACATGGAGAAGATCGTCAAGCGCTCCCGCCGGGTGGCGCGCCGGCTGTCCGGCGGCGTCGCGCACCTGTTGAAGAAGAACAAGGTCGCGGTCTTCGACGGCCACGGCAAGCTGGCGGGCAAAGGAAAGCTGGAGGTTTCGGCCGGCGGCAAGAAGATCGCCGGCCTCACCGCCAAGCACATCATCCTGGCGACCGGCGCCCGGGCCCGGACCCTGCCGGGCCTCGAGCCCGACGGCGAACTGATCTGGACCTACAAGGAAGCCATGGTCCCGGAAGAGATGCCCAAGTCTCTCCTGGTGGTCGGGTCCGGCGCCATCGGCATCGAGTTCGCGAGCTTCTACAGGACCCTCGGCGCGGAGGTGACCGTGGTCGAGGTGCTGCCCCGGATACTGCCGGTGGAGGACGAGGAGATCTCCGGCTTCGCCGAGAAGGCATTCAAGGCCCAGGGAATGAACATCATGACGTCGGCAACGGTGAAGGGCTTGAAGAAGGGTAAAGGTAATGTCACCGCCACCATCGAGGCGGACGGCAAATCCCAGGACCTCACCGTCGACCGGGTGATATTGGCGGTCGGCATCGTCGGCAACGTGGAAGACATCGGGCTGGAAGGCACCAAGGTGCAGGTCGAGAAATCCCACATCATCATCGATGAATGGAGCGCCACCCACGAGCCCGGCGTCTATGCCATCGGCGATGTCACCGGCCCGCCCTGGCTTGCCCACAAGGCGAGCCACGAAGGCATCATCTGCGTCGAGAAGATCGCCGGGGTGAACGACGTGCACGCGCTGGATACCTCGCGCATCCCGGGCTGCACCTACTGCACGCCCCAGGTGGCGAGCGTCGGCCTCACGGAGGCCGCCGCCAAGGAAGCGGGCCATGAAGTCAAGGTCGGCAAATTCCCGTTCCAGGGCAACGGCAAGGCCATTGCGCTGGGTGAGCCGGACGGACTGGTCAAGACCGTGTTCGACGCCAAGACCGGCGAGCTGTTGGGCGCCCATATGGTGGGCGCCGAGGTGACCGAACTGATCCAGGGCTATGGCATCGCCAAGACCCTGGAATCCACCGAGGCCGAACTCATGCATTCGGTGTTCCCGCACCCGACGCTGTCCGAGATGATGCACGAGGCGGTTCTCGACGCCTACGGCCGGGTGATTCATTTCTGATGAATGCGAGTCCCGTCCCTGTGCGTCCGCTCGCCGAGCGGGACAAGGAGGATTGGCACCGGCTATGGGCCGGCTACCTCGAATTCTACGGGGCCGAGGTGTCCGCCGAGGTCACCGCCCACACCTGGGAGCGCCTGATGAATCGGGATTCCGCCGTTTGGGGGCTGGTGGCCGAGGCCGGCGGCGAGGTGGCCGGCATCTTGAACTACGTCCTGCATGCGAATACATGGTCGCTCAGGCCGGTCTGCTACCTGGAGGACCTCTACGTGGACCCGGCGGCGCGCGGGCAGGGGGCCGGCCGGGCCTTGATCGAGGCGCTGATCGACATGGCCCGGGGACACGAATGGCACCGGGTCTACTGGATGACGGCGGACGACAACGAGACCGCCCGCAGGCTCTATGATAGGATTACGCCCGTGACCCGTTGGGTGAGATACGACGTGAACATCTGAGATGAACCAAGTTCGGAAATACCGCCACCCGGAGAAGCGCAACAATCCGGACCAACCGAGCCCCCGAAAGCCGGCCTGGATCCGGGTGAAGGCGCCGACCTCGAAGGAATACGGCGAGACCAAGCGGCTGATGCGGGAGCTCAACCTCGCCACCGTCTGCGAGGAGGCCGCGTGCCCCAACATCGGCGAGTGCTGGGCCCAGAAGCATGCGACGGTAATGATATTGGGCGACATCTGCACCCGGGCCTGCGCGTTCTGCAATGTGGCGACCGGCAAGCCCGATGCCGTCGATCCCCTGGAGCCCGAGAACGTCGCCATCATGGCGACCGTGACCGGCCTCAAGCACATGGTCATCACCTCGGTCGACCGGGACGACCTTGATGACGGCGGCGCCTCCCAGTTCGTCGCCTGTCTCGACAGGCTGCGCGAGATGGCCCCGGCGACGACGGTCGAGATCCTCACCCCCGATTTCCGCGACAAGGACGGCGCCATCGAGGCGGTGGTCGCCGCCAAGCCCGATGTCTACAACCACAACCTCGAGACCGTGCCCAGGCTCTATCCGGCCATCAGGCCGGGCGCGCGGTATTTTCATTCCCTGAAGCTGCTGGACACGGTCAAGCGGATCGATCCCGAGATCTTCACCAAGTCCGGCATCATGGTGGGGCTGGGCGAGGAGCGGAGCGAGGTGCTCCAGGTGATGGACGACCTGCGCTCGGCGGACGTGGATTTCCTGACCATCGGCCAGTATCTGCAGCCGACGCCCAAACACGCGCCCATCGACCGGTTCGTGCCCCCGGAAGAGTTCGAGGAGTACGGGACCATTGCGCTCGCCAAGGGGTTCCTGAAGGTCTCGGCGACTCCGCTGACCCGGTCTTCCTATCACGCCGACGACGACTTCAAGCAGCTCCGCGCCGCGCGCATCGCCAAGCTGGCTGAAACCTGAGAATCGGGCTATAAGCCGGGCCCTCAAGACTCGGAAGATATGCCCACCCACGCAGAACAAAAACCGCTGCCGTACGCACCGGAGCAGATGTTCGATCTGGTCGCCGGCATCGAGAAATACCCCGAGTTCCTGCCGTGGTGCGTCGGCACCCGCGTCCGTTCGCGGGAGGGCGACGTCCTCATCGCAGATATGGTCATCGGCTACAAGATGTTCCGCGAGCGCTTCACCTCGCGGGTGGAACTCACTCATCCCGGCCGGATCGACGTGAGCTACTACGAGGGGCCGTTCAAATATCTGAACAACCACTGGATATTCATGGAACAGCCGGACGGCACCTGCATCGTCGACTTCTATGTCGACTTCGAGTTTCGTTCCAGACTGCTGCAGAAGATGATCGGGGTGGTATTCGAAAAGGCGGTCCAGATCATGGTCAGCGCCTTTGAAGAGCGCGCCGATCACATTTATGGTAAGTAGAGGACGTTGGGAGAAACGCGGAGCGCGACATGCCCGGAAAAATGACCCTCAGCCACGCCGGCTTTCACGTCTATGACATGCCGGCCATGATCGATTTCTATACCGGCGTCGTGGGACTGAAAGTCACCGACCGGGCCGACGACGACCGCATCTGCTTTCTCTCCGCCGATCCCGACAATCATCATCAGATGCTCATGGTCCGGGGGCGGGAGACGGAAATCGGCAAAAAGCACTTCAATCACATGGCGTTCCGGGTCGAGAGCCTTGCGCAGGTGAAGGAGGTCTACCGGCGGGTCAAGGATCACCCCGGCGCCTCCGACGTGTCGCCGAGGACCCACGGCAACGCCTGGTCGGTCTATTTCAAGGACCCGGAGGGCAACATGGCGGAAGTGTTCGTCGATACGCCCTGGCATTGCCGGCAGCCCTTCGCCGAACCCATAGATCTCGACAAATCGGAAGAAGAGATCGCCGAGGATACGCTGGCGCTCCTGGAGAAGGAGACCACCGCGGAAAAATTCGACGAGTGGAAGGCCCGGTTCCGCGAAGAGCTGGGTCTCGAATGAGGCTCAGGCGCCGCCCCAGATTTCACCCGCGGTCTCGACCACCAGTTCCAGCTTCCGCCACTGTTCGTCCTCGGTGAGCTTGTTGCCCTCGTGGGTGCTGGCGAACCCGCATTGGGGGCTGAGGCATAGACGATCGAGGGGCACATACCGTGCCGCCTCGTCCATCCGTCGCTTGATCGCGTCCTTGCTCTCCAGTTCCGGGGTCTTGGAGGTGATCAGTCCAACCACCACGACCTGATCGTCGCGGACGAAGCGCAGCGGCTCGAAACCGCCGGCCCGGTCCGAATCCCATTCCATGAAGAACCCGTCCACTTTTATCTCCGAGAACATCTTCTCGGCCACCGGCTCATAGCCGCCTTCGGCAATCCAGGTGCTCTGGAAATTGCCCCGGCACATGTGAACCGTGATCGCCATATCGTCCGGCCTGTCGGCGATGACCGCGTTGATGCCCTTGGCATAGAGCGCCACCAGATCGTCCGCATCGTCACCGCGGTCGGCCATCGCCTGGCGGTAGCGGGGATCGCACAGCAGGGCGAAGGTGGTGTCGTCGATCTGGAGGTAGGTGCAGCCGGCCTCCGCCATCAGGGCGATCTCCCGTTTGTAGGCGGCCCAGAGATCGTCCCAATAGACATCCAGGTCGGGATAGACCGCCTCGTCGATCAGCGCCCGGCCGCCCCGATGATAGGCGATGGAGGGTGAGGGGATGCACATCTTGGCGGTCACGCCGGCGGACCCTTTGAGAAAGGCGAAGTGGTCGACCATGACGCCGTCCGAATTGGCCACCTTGCCGGTCACTTTCAGGGACTGCGGCCTATAACCGCCGGAGAATGCGGGCCCCTGGGATTCCTCGACCAGTTCGAAGCCGTCGAACCCGGAGAGAAAGTCGAAATTCCATGAATTGCGGCGAAACTCGCCGTCGGTTACCGCCCGGAGGCCGACGGCCTCCTGCTTGGCGACGGCATCCCGGATGCATTCGTCTTCGACGGCCTCGAGCTCATCGGCGGACACGCCGCCGTCCGCGTATTTTTGCCGGGCCTCCGCCAGCCGCGCGGGGCGGAGGAGGCTGCCGACCTGATCCGCCCGGAAGGGCGGGCGAGTGCGTTCGGTCATTTCTTCATCCTCCTGTGGTCAGTCCAATTGCTTGAGCAGCAGGTCCAGCGCGGCCAGCACGGCCGCTTCGCGGACCGCGTCCCGGCCACCAGGAAAAACCTCCCGGGCAACCAGCGTGCCGCGCCCCTTCCGCGAGGCGCCCAGATAGACCAGGCCCACCGGCTTTTCCGGCGTGCCGCCGCTGGGGCCGGCAATCCCGGTCACCGCCACCGCCGCGTCCAGCGGTGCCGCGTTCAACGCGCCTTCGGCCATGGCGCGCACCGTCCGGTCGCTCACCGCGCCGTGCTCGACAATGGTCTCCATGGGCACGCCGACGATTTCGTTCTTGGCCTCGTTGGAATAGGTGATGAACCCCCGCTCGACGGCCGACGACGAGCCTGAAACCGCGGTCAGCGCGCCGCCGATCAGGCCGCCGGTGCACGATTCGACTGTGCCGATTTTGAGGTTCAGGGCCGTCGCCCGGTCGATGACCGCCTGCGCCGCGTCGAAGATTGCCGTGGGAAAGGTCATAGGGTTTCCAGCCAGGTCTTGAGCGCAAAGAGTATGACCGCCGCATACACGCCGGCCAAGATGTCATCCGCCATGATTCCGAGGCCGCCCTTCAAATTCCGGTCTGCCCATGAGACCGGCCAGGGCTTCCAGATATCGAATACCCGGAACAGCACGAAACCCGCCGCGTAGAGCAGAAAATCCGGCGGCACGACGACGAGCGTCAGCCATTGGCCGGCCACCTCGTCGATCACCACCTCGGCCGGGTCTTCGGCGCCGCTTTCCGCTGCCGCGATTCCCGACATCCAGACTCCGACAACGAATATGCCGGCGGTCGCCAGCAGCAGGATCTGATAACCGCCGTAGGAATAGATAAACCAGGCAAAGGGCAGCGCGGCCAGAGAGCCCCAGGTGCCGGGCGCCTTCCGCAGCAGCCCGAACCCAAACCATGTCCATATCAACCTGGCGATGCTCACCCCGGACTCTCCCATTGCCGATGAGAGACTAACGGCTCAAATCCGCACCGGCTACGATGAACGCACCGGGATCCCATCCATCGGGCGGCGTCACGAAAGAATCCACGCCGGAAAGCGCGGAAACCGGCTGATATTCCTTGCAACGAAATCAGGGTGCGGATAGTGTCGGAAGGCCCGCCGGCCCGTGCTTCGATCGACAAGATTTAGACAGAATTGGGGTGAAACGAGGAGGTCATGGGGCAACCTGAGGGTTCGAGATTGGCCGAATTTGGCCGTTCGGCGTCGTCGTCGATGCGCCGGGTCTTCCCTCCGCGTGAACTCATGATTCGGACCGACACCCGGGTCCGGTTCTTCCGTATTTCGGGCAGTCTCCAGTTGAGCGCCGCCGCGGCGCTGGCCGTCTTCGGCATCTGGGCCGCCTTCGCCTCGGTGAGTTACCTCGTCCACGACGACGTCATTGCCGCCAAGAACAATGAAATCCTCAATGCCCGGCTGTCCTATCGCAGCCTCCTGAACGAGGTTTCCGACTATCAAAACAAAGTCTCGGCCCTGACTCGCGAGCTTGAGGAAAACCACGGCCAGATGCTGAATCTGGTGGAAACCAATGCGGCCCTTCAGAAAAACCTGAAATCGGCGGAAACCAGGCGCGAAGACCGGGAAAGCAAACACCGGCAGGTGGTCGCCATGCGCGAAGCCCTCAAATCGCGGCTGGATGAAATCGAGCGGGAGATGCACGGGCTCAACTCCCACAACTTCCAACTCATGGGCAATTTGAATGTCGTCGCCACGGATCTGGAGCAGGCGATCGCCGACCGTGACGAAGCCCGGGCCGAGGGCAGACGGTTGCAAGGTACTGTCGACGACCTCGAGGGCAAGCTCGTCGACCTCCACGAATCCGAAAAGGATATCGTCGCCCGCCTGACCGAGACCACGACCGGGAACATCGAGACTATCGAGAACGTTCTGGCGCGCACCGGTCTCAATGTCGAGAAGCTTCTGGCCCGCGCCGGCACTCGGGAGCAGAAAGGGCAGGGCGGCCCGCTCATCGCGACCACACCGGACAACCAACCGGCATTGCTCCTCAAAGCCAAACTAAAGACCCTGGATTCGAAGCTCGCCCGCTGGGATGACCTGCAGGAATTGATGCTCCGGCTGCCGCTGCAGCCACCCCTCGACTTCTATTCCGTCTCCAGCCACTACGGAAAACGCCGCGACCCCATCAACCGCCGCTGGGCCATGCATTACGGTACCGACATGACCAGCCGCCGCAGGGCGCCGATCTACGCCACCGCGGCCGGAACCGTGACATTTGCCGGATACAAGGGCCGTTATGGCCGTTTGGTGGTGATTGCCCACGGGCAGGGCCTCGAGACCAAGTATGGCCATCTCCACAAGATTCTTGTGAAAAAGGGGCAAAAAGTGGAGTATCGCCACAAGATCGGGCTTCTGGGAAATTCGGGCCGCAGCACCGGGCCCCACCTGCACTACGAGCTACATGTGAACGGTAGGCCCCGGAATCCCTGGAAATTTATCAAGGCTGGCAGATATGTTCACCAAAGGTAACCGGGACGAGGAACCCAGAAAGGCGCCCTTGTCCAAGAAATCCGCCCCGCCGTCCATTCTTTCGGCCGATCTCAGGGTCGTCGGCGACCTCGCCAGTTCCGGCGAGGTCCAGGTCGACGGTATCGTGGAAGGCGATATCCAAACCGATGTGCTGGTGGTCGGCGAAACCGCCCAGGTCAGCGGCAAAATCGTCGCCGACACCTGCCGGGTCCACGGCCGGGTGACCGGTCAAATCCGCGCCCGGGCGGTATCGCTCGCCAAGACGGCCCATGTGCTCGGCGATATCCTGCATGAGACCCTGGCGATCGAGCAGGGGGCTTACCTCGAAGCCCACTGCCGACGCATCGAGGCCGGAACCGCCGGCAAAAAAGAGGCCGACGGCGGGATCAATATCCTCAAGGGCATGGCAACGGCCGAAGCGGCGCCAAAGCGTCAGGAACCCGCCGAAGCCGCCGCCGAATAACTCAGTCCAGCAACTGTTTGAACAGCTTGGCGTCCACGTTGCCGCCGGAGCCCACAAGCACGGCGGTGCGGCCGTCGAGCTTTTCCTTGCCGGATAGCAGAACGGCCAGCGCCGCAGCACCGCTTGGCTCCAGGACAACCTTGAAATCGTAGAAGGCCGCGGCCACCGCGGCACCGGCCTCGGCGTCGCTGACGCTGTAGCCGGGGGCCAGACGGTTCCTGTTGACCTCGAAGGTGAGGGCGCCCGGGATTTCCAGCAGCAGCGCATCGCAAATCGAAGAGCCGGGGGGCGTTATCTCGACCCGCTCACCCGCCGCCAAGGACAGGGCGGTGTCGTCATATCCGTCCGGCTCTACCGTATGGACTGCGAGGCCGGGATAGGGCGCCTCGAGCGCAAGCACGCAGCCGCCGACGAGGCCGCCCCCGCTGGTCGGCACGATCATCAGGTCGGGCTCGACGCCGAGCGCGGCCATCTGATCTGCAACCTCCAGGCCGACGGTTCCCTGGCCCGCCATGATCCAGGGATGATCGAATGGCGGGACGAGGACGCCGCCGGTCTCCTCGACGATGGCCCGCGCCACCTGCACCCGGTTGCCGTCCGAACGCTCATAGAGCACGACCTTGGCGCCATCGGATTCGGTGTTGGCGATCTTGATCGCGGGCGCGTTTGACGGCATGACGATGGTGGCAGAGACCCCCAGCAACCGTGCCGCAAGGGCCACGCCCTGGGCGTGATTGCCGGAGGAGTAGGCGACCACGCCCTTGGCCTTTTCGCCGTCCTCCAACTGCGAAAGAAAATTGTAGGCGCCCCGAAATTTGAACGAGCCGGTCCGCTGCAGGCACTCGGCCTTGAGCAGGACCCTGCCGCCCAGCCGGTCGTTGAGACGGTCCGACTCCAGCAGCGGGGTGCGCACCGCCGCCCCGTCCAGGCGGCGGGCCGCGGCCAGGATATCGGCTCGCGACGGCTGGGTGAATGGCGGAGCGGGTATCAAACCGACAGGCTCAGCGGCGGAGGTCGTTTTCGGGATTGAACGCCAATTCCTCGTCCGCGAGACGGGCCCGGTAAACGTGAAGGTTCTCCATCACCCGCTGGACGTAATTGCGGGTCTCGCTGAGGGGGATCATCTCCACCCAGTCGATGGGATCGACCCCGGGGTCGCCGGGGTTGCCGTTCTCGCGGACCCACCGCTGGACGCGGCCGGGCCCGGCGTTATAGGCCGCCAGGGCCAGGATGTAGGAACCGTCGAACGTCGCGATCATGTCGGCGAGGTATTTCTGGCCGATATTCAGATTGTAGCCGATGTCGCGGGTCAGCCTGCTCCGCTTATAGGGCACCGCCATCTGCCGCGCCACGCGCTTGGCCGTCGCCGGCATGAGTTGCATCAGGCCGCGTGCCCCGGCGCGGCTAACGGCCTCGTGGTTGAACGCGCTTTCCTGACGGATCACAGCGTGCACCAGCGGATCTTCCAGGTCCGGGCGCAATTGAGCATCGAGCCGCGGGAACCCGGCGCCGGCGAGGTTAATCCCTTCGCGAATGGCCTTTTTGGCCGCCAGCACCGCCAGGTCGCGGCGGCCGCGATCCTGTGCCAGTGCCGCCACCTGTGCCCGCCAGCCCGGGGTTTGGCCGAGCTCGTTCAGTCTGCGGATGAACGGATCGATCTCGCCCGGCAAGCCGGCTTCGGTCAGCCGGTGCACGGCAACCACCAGCTCATGATCCAGGAACCCGCCGTTCTCGACCACGTCCCGATGGGGCTCCGGCGGCATCCGCAGATTGCCGTCGCCATAATGGCGGGCGGCGGCAAGCTGGCCGTAATAGGTCATGGGATATTCGGCCGCCGTCCGGAACCAGACTCCAGCCCGCTCGTGGTCACCGAGTTCTTCGGCGGCGCGGCCGGCCCAATAGGCGCCGCGGGCCCGGCTGATGGCGTAGTTGGCGTCACCATAGACGGTGGTGAAGTGTTTGAACGCGGCGTCATGATCGCCCAGGAAGCGCGTCGCAATCCATCCCGCCAGCCATTCGCCCTCGAGGAATCCCGCACCGGATGTCATCGAGTGGCTACGCGCCATGTCGTAGGCCTCGGAGACATGGCCTGACCTGAGGGCCCGGCGGGCGAGGATGGATTTTTCCCGCCACCACATGTCGGGGCGGATCAGATCGTCCGGCGGATCGGCGAGCAGGGCGCGGGCATCCATATCGCGCCC
>CAZUGT010000137.1:0-7825 GCA_964620095.1 uncultured Rhodospirillaceae bacterium
CACGTTGTCCACGCCGACGGTGTATTTGGCGACGATGCGGAAATCCGGGTTGGCGGTCAGCGCCTCGCGGGTGACGAAGAACCGCCGGTTGGCGACCCCCATGGCGCCGACGGTGCCGGGTTCGAACTCGACGTTCACCACCTTGGTGTCGTTTGCCGAATCTCCCCATATGCCGGGGTTGACCTTGAGATCGATACCGGCGGCGGCGAGTTGATCGTGGGACGCGCCGTCCTCGTCGACGACGTTGTAGATGAAAACCTTGGGCTTGGACATGTCGGGTTGGACCTAATCGATGATGGCGATGGCGCCGGTCAGTCAATGACCGTGATGACGTCGGTCAGTCAGTGACCGCGATGACGTCGGTCAGTCAATGACCGCGATGGCGTCGGTCAGTCAATGACCGCGATGGCATTGATCTCGATTTTGCAGCGGGGGTCGGTGGCCATCCGCACCACCTGAACCGTCGTCGTCGCCGGTTTGGCCTCGCCGAAATACTCCGCCCACACCTTGTTGAGGTCGTCCTGCTCCTCCATGTCGGTGAGGAACCGGTCGGCGGAGATGACGTCTTCGAACGTCGCGCCGGCGGCCTCCAGGCCCTTCTTCAGGTTTTCCAGCGCGGCGCGCGCCTGGCCGTCCATGTCGTCCGGCATGGATTCAAACTCCTCGGGAACGTGAGGATGGCTGTGATAGACCGGTGCCGCGGTGACGCCGGCGCAGAACAGCATGGAGCCGCCGGTGACCTTGATCGCCGGTGCGTACGGCATCCAGATATCCGGCGCATCCGGCCAGTGAAGGTGTTCGATTTTCTTTGTCATGTCCGGGTCCTCCCACCCCTGTCATTCACTTGGCCCCATCTTAGAGAGCGCCGCCGTTGGGGCAATACGCAGCCGCCATCTGTCCGGATATTTCACCTCGGGTGAATTTGCCCTAAAACGTATGCGTAGACGCGCAGGGAGGACTCATGGGTCTCGACGTAAAACCGGAAAACGGGGTGCAACTCCATTGGGCGACGCCCATCTTCACCCGGAAATTCGATGACACCGAGGAGCTCAACGCCCGCTTGGCCAGGATCATCCTCGAGCGCGAGCAGCAGGACCCGGGGGTGCCGAAGAGCGTGGTGCACGGATGGCACTCGAAGGAAGACTTCTTCGAATGGCCCAACCCCGAGGTTGCGTCGGTCCGCGACTTCGTCCGCCGCGCCATGATCGAGCTGACGTCCGCCACGACCGGCCACAAGGAAGGCGAGTTCGGCGGCCAGGCCGAGTTCATCGCCTGGGCGACCATTCTCCGCAAGGGCGGCTACAACTCCGTACACACCCATCCCGGCTGCGCCTGGTCGGGGGTTTACTACGTCGATACGGGCGGTGCGGCGGCAGACGGCGGCGGCGACGGCTGCATCGAGTTCATCGACCCGCGCACCGCGGTGGAAATGGTGCCTCTGCCCGGCGAGCCGTTCGGCCAACGCCGGCGGTTCGAGCCGGAATCCGGGCGTATGTACGCGTTTCCCGCCTGGCTGAGACACGGCGTCACGCCCTATATGGGCGATGACGCGCGCATCTCGATTGCGTTCAACATCCGGATGAAGGAATTTCAGGTATTTGGAGTCGGCGACAAGCCGGCCTAGAGCCGATTCACATGTTTTGACGAAACCACGCCGTGGTTCCGTCAAAACATGACCCGATCTAGGATTTGGCCTTGGCTTGCCGTTGCGCTTTTGCCCAGCTGTCCCGGAGGCCGATGGTCCGGTTGAAAATCGGCCGATCCCCCTCCGAGTCGTCCCGGCAGAAGTAGCCCAGCCGTTCGAATTGAACGGTTTCGCCGACCGGCGACTCGCCGAGCGCCGGCTCCAGTTTGCACCCTGAAAGGATTTCGACCGAGTTCGGGTTGATGTCGTCGAGGAAATCGCCGTCCGAGCCCGGGATTTCGGTTTCGAAGAGCTGGTCGTAGAGCCGGACCTCGGCCTCGTCCGCATGCGCCGCCGAGACCCAATGCAGGGTCGCCTTCACCTTGCGCCCGTCGGGGGAATCGCCGCCCCGGGTTGCCGGGTCATAGGTGCATCGAAGCTCGATGACTTCTCCCCGATCGTCTTTCATCACATCGGTGCAGGTGACGTAGTAGGCGTAGCGCAGCCGCACCTCCCGGCCCGGCGCCAGACGGAAGAACTTCTTCGGCGGGTCTTCCATGAAATCGTCCCGCTCGATGTAGAGTTCCCGGGAAAACGGAACCTGCCGGCTGCCCGCCGCCCGGTCTTCGGGATTATTGACCGCGTCCAGCAGTTCTTCCCCGCCTTCGGGGTAATTCTCGATCACCATTTTCAGCGGCTTCAAAACCGCCATCCGCCGGAGCGCATGCCTGTTGAGGTATTCGCGGGTGCAGTGATCCAGATAGGCCATCTCCACCGTCGCATTGGACTTGGAAATCCCGAGCCGGCCGATGAAATCGCGGATCGCGGCGGCCGGCACGCCCCGCCGCCTGAGACCCGCCAACGTCGGCATCCGGGGATCGTCCCAGCCCGTCACGTGACCCTCGCCGACTAGCTGTGTGAGGCGGCGCTTGCTGAGTACGGTGTTGGTGAGATTGAGCCGCGCGAATTCATATTGGCGGGGCCGGGCCGGCACCGGCAGGTGCTCCACCAGCCAGTCGTAGAGCGGCCGGTGGTCTTCGAATTCCAAAGTGCACAGCGAGTGGGTGATGTGTTCGATGGCGTCCGACTGCCCGTGCGCGAAGTCATAGGTCGGGTAGATCTTCCAGGCACCGCCAGTCCGGGGGTGCTCGGCATGGAGGATGCGGTAGAGCACCGGATCGCGCATGTTGATGTTGCCGGACGCCATATCGATCTTGGCGCGCAGCACCTTGGCGCCTTCGTCGAATTCGCCTGCTTTCATGCGGCGCAACAGATCGAGATTTTCCTCCGGGGGCCGGTCCCGATGGGGACTGTTCCTGCCCGGCTCGGTCAGCGTCCCCCGGTACTCGCGCATCTCGTCCGCCGACAAATCGTCCACATACGCATCGCCGTTCTCGACCAAATGTTCGGCCCACGCATAGAGTTGCTCGAAATTGTCGGAAGCGTGATAGAGGTGCCCGCCCCAATCGTAGCCCAGCCAGCGCACGTCCTCTTCGATGGCGTCGATATAGACCTGCTCTTCTTTTGCCGGGTTGGTGTCGTCGAACCGCAGATGGCAGCGGCCGCCGAATTCCCCGGCGATCCCGAAATTGAGGATGATCGACTTGGCATGCCCGATATGGAGGAAGCCGTTGGGTTCGGGCGGAAACCGGGTGATGACCGCTTCGTGTCTGCCGGCCGCCAAATCATCCGAAATAATCTCGCGGATGAAATCCCGGCTCTCGGCGGTTTCCGGATCGGTCTCTGTGTCGGGGGCGTGTTCGGTCATCGAAGCCTCAATTTGGCGGCCCCTGTTTGCCAAAAAAACCGCCCGAGGCCAAGGCCGGGCCGCCTATTGCTACCCGCCGGCTATTACCCGACGCAGCCGGTCGGCCGCTGGAATTTGAACTGTGTGCTCAAGGAGGATCTGGGCCGGGGTCGGATTGCCGCCGTAATAGGCCCGGTTGTAGTCGTTGCGGCGGATCATCGCCGAACCTTCGAGCGATGCGCCGGCGAAGAAGCCCGAATTGCTCGAGAAAGCGACGATATCGAAGTTGACGTTGGTGGTGACCGCTCCCTCATAGCCGACGCCCCGTGATCCGGCGGCGGCGCTGATGTCGGCACCCAGCTTGCCCTGGTGTTTGACGATGGCCTCGATGGCCTTCTTCTTGCGGATGACCAAAACCACCCCCGCCGTCTGCACGCCCGCTTGGAGGCCGACGCTGCCGGCAGCGAGGGTGTAGAAGGCAGGGTATCCCCAACGGCCGTCGGCCTTGCGGCTCAGTACCACACCGGAGCCGCCTTCCGCGCCGATCAGGAAGCCGCCCTTGATCAAGGCCGGGAAGACGGCCACACCTTGCGCGTCGGCAAGCATCTTGTTGAAGCCGCGAATATTCGGGTTGCGCTTCATCGCCTGGACGGTGTCCTCCGCCGCGGCGATCAAATTGGCTGTTTTGGTCGCGTCGGTGACGTGGGTGCAGTTGGCCAAAACGACGGCCGCGGCGGCAGCGCCGATAGTGCGAAACCATATTTTCATCTTGTTATTCCCAATGCAGTTTATTCACCTTGCTGTAGCAGCAATCCCCGTTTTCGGGCAACGCCGAACAGGTAGAGGAACACGCCGGTGCAGAATATCAGATAGACCACGTTGAGGCCCACCGCGCCGGCAAACAAATCCCATCGAAAAACATTGTCGAACAGCACCGCCCGCATACCCTCGAATACATACGAAGACGGCAGTGACCAGGCGACCGGCTCCAGCCAGTCGGGCAGTACTTCGATCGGGTAATAGATGCCCGAGATCGGCGCGACCAGGAAAATGCCGAGCCAAGCGAGGCTCTCGGCGCCGAGGCCAAGGCGCAGGACCAGGGCGGAGACCAATATCCCGACCGCCCAGCCCATCACCATCAGATTGACGAAGAATGCCGCCAGCGACAGGCCGAGATCGAAAATCCACACGTCGAAGAACGGCAGCGCGAGCAGAGCGGCGGGGGTGACGCTGATGATGGTGCGGATAAAGCTCATGACCATCAGCGCGCCGACCATCTCCAGGGGCCGGAGCGGGCTGATGAACAACTGGCCCAGGTTCCGCGACCACATCTCCTCCAGGAACATCAGCGACAGGCCGAGGTTCGAGCGGAACAGCACGTCCCACAGCAGGACGGCGCTGATCAGAACGCCGGCGGCCTGCGCCACCCAGGACGAGTGGGTGAGAAAGAAGGTGGTGATGAAGCCCCACAGCAACAGCTGGAACGTGGGCCAATAGGCGAGTTCCAATATGCGCGGCCATGAGGAGCGCAGCAGATACCAATGCCGCAACATCATGCCCCAAAGGCGCCGCGGATCGATCAGCACAGGCATCACCGAGCCGCCTTCGCCCGGTTGCGCGATCGGGCGATTTCCAGAAACACTTCTTCCAGATTCCGCCGGCCGTAGCGTGCCGACAGTTCCTCCGGCGTGCCTCGGTCGGCGATGTGTCCTTCCTTCATGATCAGCACGTCGTCGCAGAGCCGTTCGACCTCGGCCATATTGTGAGAAGCGAGCACGATGGTGGCGCCGGTACGGCGGCGGTAATCGTCCAGATACCCACGCACCCAGTCGGCGGTGTCCGGGTCCAGAGACGCGGTCGGCTCATCCAGCAACAGCAGATCCGGCTGGTTTATCAGCGCCTTGGCGAGTGCCGCCCGGGTCTTTTGACCGGCGGACGCCTTGCCGAGCGGCCGCTTCAGAAACACCTCCAGCTCCAGGCCCCGCGCAAGTTCGCGGACCCGGTCCCGGGGTTTAGAGACGCCATAAAGATTGGCGTAGACCAGCAGGTTCTCGTAGACGCTCAGCCGGTGCGGCATGTCCACGTAGGGAGACGAGAAATTCATCCGTGGCAGCGCCGCGTGCCGATTGGCGAGCATGTCCGTGCCGAGCACATTTATGGTCCCGTTGGTCGGGACCAGCAGCCCCAGCAGCATGGCGATGGTCGTTGTCTTGCCTGCGCCGTTGCCGCCGAGCAGCGCGGTGACGCTGCCCAGCCGGACATCGAAGCTGATACCGCCGACGGCAGTGACGTTCTCGAAGCGCTTTTCAAGGTCCCGGGCGGCGATGGCGATGCCGTCCGGCGGATGGGAACTATCGGCCATCGCCAGTCCAAGCAAAAACGTCTTGAATTCAGGGCCAAAAATCGGGGCCGAAATCAAGGCAAGTGAATACTCTCTAGCCAGGAACCTTTAACCAATCATAAATCCCCTGGCATACCCCCCCCGTGCTTTGGGCGAAATGCCGATCCCGCCGGACGCTCAATGCCATACCGTGTGGATCTTCTCCCACAGCCAGTCGATGAGCGGATCGTCGGCGGTCCGTCGATGGCGAATCGCCGAGGTTTCGTTGGACGGCAGCTCGAACGGCGAGGCATACAGCTTGAGGCCGAGGAACTCCTTGTAGAGTTCAGCTGGTCCCCGGGTGATTGTGGTGATCAGATCGGTCGTCGAGACGGCGAAAAGGGCGCTCGAGAAATGAGGCACCACCATGACCGTCCGGCGCGCCATGCCCTCCCGCGCCAACTGCTCGTCGATCTGCTGATCGATGCCGGCAAGATTGGCGAACCGGACATGGCCGAGGCGGCAGAACTGTTCGGGGGTCGGCTTGCGCTTGATCACCGGATGGCCGGCGCGGACGGCGATGACGCACTGATCCCGCACCAGAAGCGATTTCCGGCAGGTGCCGGGTACCGCGCCGAAGGGACCGATGGCGATGTCCAACTCGCCATCCTCGACCATGGCCAGCGCCGCTTCGGCCTCGGTATGCCGGAAATCGGTGGTCAATCCCGGCGCTTCGTCCAGGAGAAGCTCCACCAGCCGGGTGGCGAAATAACCAATGCCGTAGTCGAGCATGCCGATCCGCACCGTACGGCCGGCCGCCGCCGGATCGAAGGCAACGCCGCCTCCGATCAGCCCCTGAATACGCCCGAGGATCTCGCCGACCGGACCCGACAGCTCGTGGGCCAGCGGCGTGGGCACCATGCGTGCCTTGACTCGGGTAAACAGCTTGTCGTCGAACAGTTCCCTGAGGCGCTTCAGGGCATGGCTTACGGCCGGTTGGGTGAGGCCCAGGGTCTCGGCGGCCTTGGTCACCTGGCCGAAATCGTAGATCGCCTTGAACACGGTCAGGAGATTGAGATCGACGGTACGTAAATTAATTTCATTCATAGAAAAGAATTATAAAAATGAATTGGATTAATGTAAATCGCTTGCCGTAGGCTTGTGCGAGGAAGCAGGGGAGGACTCCCATGGACAAACTGGTTGAGCAAAGCACGTCGAGCCCGATCACGGTGAAGAAGACCGGGGTCAATCTCAGCGCGGAGATCAGCGATATCGATCTCACCCAGCCGATGGACGATGCGACTTTCGAGGCCGTCAATGCGGCGCTCGTGGAGCACGAGGTGATCGTCTTCCGGGACCAGGAAATTTCATCCGAGAACCTGATCGACTTCGGGCGCCGCTTCGGCGAGTTGACGGTTCATCCGTTTTCGCCCAACGACGGCGACCGGCCTTATCTGATTCTCTTTAAGAATGACGAAAACAACCCGCCCTTCGGCACCGACTGCTGGCACTCGGACGAGACCTTCCGCGAGTGCCCGCCCATGGCTACGGTCCTTTGCGCCAAGGATGTGCCCGAGGTCGGCGGCGATACGATGTACGCCAGCATGACCTCGGCGTTCGAGGGCCTCTCCGACCGGATGCAGCAGTTCATCTCCGGACTGGAGGCGATTCACGATTTCAAGGTGTTCAAGAAGCTGTTCGGTGAATCCGAGGAGGACCGGCAGAATCTGATCGAATACGAGCTTCGCTATCCGCCGCAGGTCCAGCCGGTGGTCCGGGTTCACCCGGTTTCCGGCAAGAAGACCTTATGGGTCAACCCCCAGTTCACGGTTGCCATCAAGGGCATGGACGAGCGCGAAGGCCAGTCCCTGCTCGACACGCTGTTCCATCAGGCGCTGATTCCGGAATATCAGTACCGTCACAAATGGCGGAACCACACCATCGTGATGTGGGACAATCGCTCGGTCCAGCACTATGCGGTGCATGACTACTACCCCAGCCGCCGGTTCATGGAGCGGGTGACCATCGAGGGCGACAAACCGTTCGGCGTCCCCGCCGCGGATCCGGACAGCCTCCGCAAGTTCAAGTTCCACGCCAAGACCGGCTCGGACTCCCACGGCGGCCACACGGCGCC
>CAZUGT010000138.1:0-4299 GCA_964620095.1 uncultured Rhodospirillaceae bacterium
GAGCTTGATGTTGGCCTGATCGGGGTTGGAGACCGCACCGATGGTGGCCATGCACTCGGCCCGGACCATGCGGATTTCACCGGAGGTCAGGCGAAGCTGGGCATAGCCCTGGTCCTTGCCGATGAGCTGCACGTAGGTCCCGGCCGACCGCGCCAGCTGGCCGCCGGCGCCGGCCTTGAGTTCGATGTTGTGAATGATCGTGCCGACCGGAATGTTCTGCATGGGCAGCGCATTGCCGGGCTTGATATCGGCCCTCTCGCCGGAAATGACGGTATCGCCGACGTTTAGGCGCTGCGGCGCCAGAATGTAGGACTTTTCGCCGTCCGCGTAGGTAATCAAGGCAATGAACGCCGAGCGGTTGGGATCGTACTCGATGCGCTCGACAGTTGCCGTCACGTCGAACTTCCGGCGCTTGAAATCGACCTTGCGGTAGCGGCGCTTGTGGCCGCCGCCCCGGCGCCGCGCGGTGATGCGGCCGGCGTTGTTGCGCCCGCCCTTCCCCGACAGCCCCTCGGTCAGGGACTTTTCCGGTTTGCCCTTGTACAGGCCGCCGCGGTCGACGATGACCAGCGACCGGCGGCCCGGCGAAGTGGGTTTGAATGTTTTCAGTGCCATGGATCAAACACCCGTCGTCACATCGATGGAGTCGCCCTCGGCGAGAGTGACGATCGCTTTCTTGAAGTCGCTGCGCTTGCCGAGTTGGCCCCGGAAACGCTTTACCTTGCCCTTCTGGCGGAGGGTGTTGACCGACGTCACCTTGACGCCGAACAGCCCTTCGACGGCGGCCTTGATCTCGGGCTTGGTCGCGCTCAGGGGCACTTTGAAACTGATCTGGTTGTGCTCGGTGATCACCGTCGACTTCTCGGTGATCAGCGGAGACGAGATGACCTTGTACATCTGCTCCTTGGTGAGCGTCGCGCTTCGGCCGCTATATTTGCTCATTTGAGACGCTCCACCAGATGTTCCACCGCGCCCTTGGTCAGCACCAGGGTGTCGCGGCGCATGATGTCGTAGACGTTCGCGCCCTGCTGGGGCAGCACGTCGAGGCCCATGATGTTGCCCGCCGCCTTGGAGAAATTCTCGTCTACGGTCTCGCCGCCGATGACCAGCGCGGAGTTCCAGCCCAACTTGTCGATCTGCCGGGCGAGGTCGCCGGTCTTGGCGGTCTTTGCCGCCGCGTCGTCCAGGACCACCAGCTTGCCGTCGGCCTGCTTGGCGGAGAGCGCCGACTTCAACGCCAATTTGCGAACCTTCTTGGGCAGCGAAAATGCATGGCTGCGAACGACCGGGCCGAACGCCTTGCCGCCGCCCCGCATGTGCGGCGCCTTCTTGGCCACGCCCTGACGGGCCCGGCCGGTTCCCTTCTGACGGAACGGCTTGGCCCGGGAGCCGGTGATCTCGTTCCGGTTCTTGGTCTTGCGGGTTCCCGCCCGGCGCTTGGCCAACTGCCAATTCACCGTGCGCGCGAGAAGGTCGGGACGCGCCTCGCCGCCGAAGACGGCATCGTCGAGCTCGATCTCGCCGACTTTCTTGTTGTCCATGCTGATGACCGGGCACTTCATGGCCGCTTAGTCCTTCTTCTCTTCTTCGTTCGTGCTCTCGTCGGAAGCTTCCTCGGCGGGCGCCTCTTCGGCAGGGGCTTCCTCGGCGGCGGCTTCTTCCGCTGCTTCTTCCGCAGGGGCTTCATCCTCGGCCGGCGTTTCGGCGTCCGCCGCGCCGCCGCGAATGGCGCCCGGCAGCGGGGCTTCCTCGGGCAGCGCCTTCTTGATGGCGTCGCGGATTAGCACGTAGCCGCCCTTGGAGCCGGGGACGGCGCCCTTGACCAGCACCAAACCGCGGTCCACGTCGGTGGAGACCACTTCCAGATTCTGTTTGGTCACCTGGACGTCGCCCAGCTGGCCGGCCATCTTCTTGCCCTTGAACACCTTGCCGGGGTCCTGGCACTGGCCGGTGGAGCCAAGCGCACGGTGGCTGACGGAGACGCCGTGGGACGCCCGCAGGCCGCCGAAGCCGTGGCGCTTCATGCCGCCGGCGAACCCCTTGCCCTTGGACGTGCCGATGGCATCGACGAACTGGCCGTCGACGAAATGGTCGACGGTAAGCTCGGCGCCCACATCGATCATCGCGTCCTCACTGACGCGGAACTCGGCCAGCTTGCGCTTGGGCTCGACCTTGGCCTTGGCGAAGTGGCCGCGCTGGGCCTTGGTGACATTCTTGACCTTGGCCGCGCCGACGCCGATCTGGACCGCGTTGTAGCCGTCCTTCTCGGCGGTGCGGTTGGCGACGACCTGGCAGTTATCGACTTTCAGCACGGTCACGGGGATGTGCCGCCCGTCTTCGCCGAAGACAGCGCTCATTCCCAATTTCTGTGCGATCAATCCGGTTCGCATTGGTCTCGTCCTACAACTTGATCTCGACATCCACGCCGGAGGCGAGGTCGAGCTTCATCAGCGCGTCCACCGTTTCCGGAGTGGGGTCCAATATGTCCAGCACCCGCTTGTGGGTCCTGATCTCGAACTGCTCCCGCGACTTCTTGTCGATGTGCGGGGACCGCAGCACGGTGTACTTCTCGATCTTGGTGGGCAGCGGGATGGGTCCCCGGACCTGTGCACCGGTACGCTTGGCCGTGTTGACGATCTCGATGGTCGACTGATCGAGCACGCGATGATCGAATGCCTTCAACCGGATCCGGATATTCTGACTGTCCACCATAATCTTGGTCCTAAATGACCTCGGCGCCCCCAATGGGACGCCGAGACTCTGGTTTTCCCTACTCGATGATACTGGCGACGACGCCTGCGCCGACGGTCCGGCCGCCCTCGCGGATGGCGAAGCGCAGGCCCTGGTCCATGGCGATCGGCTGGATCAGCTCGACCGTCATCGAGATGTTGTCCCCCGGCATCACCATCTCCGTCCCGTCCGGCAGCGCAACCGTCCCCGTCACGTCCGTCGTCCGGAAGTAAAACTGCGGACGGTAGTTGGTGAAGAACGGCGTATGACGACCGCCCTCCTCCTTGGTCAGGATATAGGCCTCCGCCGTGAACTTGGTGTGCGGCGTGATCGAGCCCGGCGCCGCCAAGACCTGGCCCCGCTCGACCTCTTCCCGCTTGGTGCCACGCAGCAGAACGCCGATGTTGTCTCCCGCCTCGCCCTGGTCCAGAAGCTTGCGGAACATCTCGACCCCCGTGCACACCGTCTTCGTCGTCTCCTTGATGCCGACGATCTCGATCTCGTCGCCAACATTGACGACACCCGACTCAACACGCCCCGTCACCACCGTGCCCCGGCCCGAAATCGAGAACACGTCCTCGATCGGCATCAGGAACGGCTGGTCAATGTCCCGCTCCGGCTGCGGAATGTACTCGTCCAGCGCGTCCAGCAGCCGCTCGATGCTGCCCGTGCCCTGGTCCGAGACCTCGCCATCGAGCGCCTTCAGCGCACTGCCCGTGATCACAGGCGTGTCGTCACCCGGGAAGCCGTGGTCGTCCAGCAGTTCCCGGACTTCCATCTCCACCAGCTCGAGGAGTTCCTCGTCGTCCACCATGTCCGACTTGTTCATGTACACGACGATCCGGGGCACCCCCACCTGCCGCGACAGCAGGATGTGCTCCCGCGTCTGCGGCATCGGGCCGTCCGCGGCGGACACCACCAGGATCGCGCCGTCCATCTGCGCCGCGCCGGTGATCATGTTCTTGACGTAGTCCGCGTGGCCCGGGCAGTCCACGTGCGCGTAGTGCCGCGCATCGGACTCGTATTCCACATGGGCCGTCGCGATCGTGATGCCGCGCTCGCGCTCCTCCGGCGCGTTGTCGATCTGGTCGAACTCCCGGATCTCGCCGCCCCGGGCCGCCGCACACACCTTCGTCAACGCTGCCGTCAACGTCGTCTTGCCATGGTCGACGTGACCGATGGTCCCGACGTTCACGTGCGGCTTGGTTCGCTCGAATTTCTCCTTGGCCACCTGTTGCCTCTCCTTAAATCGGTGTAGCTAGCGTCTGAGGTGAATGATCCCTCGCGGGGCGCCTCCGCGACCGGACTCGCCCGAGCCCGGCCGCGGGTCACGTCCCGCGTCAACGTCTCCGTCCACGCCCGGACCGACCCTCACATTGGTGCTCACAATCGGGTTCGAACCGATGACCTCGTCCTTACCAAGGACGCGCTCTGCCGACTGAGCTATGTGAGCGTTCGTGTGTCTGTTCCCGGCTCTTTCTTCCCGTGTCGTTCCCGATGTCCTTCCTGACGTCGCATGGAGCGGGTAGCGGGAATTGAACCCGCGCCATCAGCTTGGAAGGCTGAGGT
>CAZUGT010000139.1:0-10246 GCA_964620095.1 uncultured Rhodospirillaceae bacterium
GGATGGCGTCCCATACCTTCCCGGGGGTCAGCGGCATGTCCAGGTGCTTGACGCCGTAGGGTTCGAGGGCGTGGATCACCGCATTCGCCGTCGCCGGCATGGCGCAGGCGCAGCCCACCTCGCCGACCCCCTTGGCGCCGATCCCGTTGTTGCCGGTCGGGTGGGGATTGCTGATGAACCGGATGTCGCAGAAGTCGGTGCCCCTGGGCATGGCGTAGTCGAGGAACGAGCCAGTGAGCATCTGGCCGGTCTCGTCGTCGTACTCGATGCCTTCGAGCAGCGCCTGGCCGGCCCCCTGGCCGATGCCGCCGAGGATCTGGCCCTTGACGGTGAGCGGGTTGATCACCGTGCCGACGTCGTTGACCGCCGCGTAGCGGGTCATCTTCGCGGCGCCGGTCTCCGGGTCCACCTCCACCTCGCAGACATGGCAACCGTTGGGATAGGTGGCCGCCTTGCCGTCGTACTGGGCGTAGTATTCGAGGCCGGGCCCGCCGTCGCCGTCCGCGTCCGCCGGCGGGCTTTCATGGGCCGCTTTGGCGACATCGGCGAGGGAGACCTCCTTGTCGGTGCCCGCCACCCGGAAGGACCCGTTGGAAAACTCGATGTCGGCGGCCGCCGCCTCCAGGATGCCGCCGGCCACGTCCTTGCCCCGCTCGATGAGCCCCGCGCCGGCGGCCAGCGCCGCGTGGGTGCCCATCACCGAGACCCGGGAGCCGCCGGTGCCGTTGCCCGCGGCTTGTGCATCCGTGTCGCCCTCGATGACGGTGATGTGGTCGGTGTCGATGCCGAGCTGGTCCGAGGCCAGGATCCGGTACATGGTCGGGTGGCCCTGGCCCAGTTCGGTGGTGCCGGCGACGATGGTCAGGCCGCCGTCGGCGTCCAGCCGGTAGGTGGCGAATTCCTGGCCGACGCCGGCGGCCTGCTCGATGTTGTTGCCGACCCCGAGCCCCAGCAGCTTGCCGCGCGTCCTGGCTTCCTCGCGGCGCGCCTCGAAGCCCTCGTAATCGACGGCGGCCAGCGCCTTTTCCATGTTGTCCGGGAAGTCGCCGGAATCGTAGACCGTGCCGAGCGGCATGGTGTAGGGCAGCTGATCGGGCTGGATCATGTTCCTGCGCCTGAGTTCGATCCGGTCCATGCCCAGTTCGGCGGCCGCGTAGTCCAGCAGGCGCTCCATGATGAACGTGCTGTCCGGCCGGTTGGAGCCCCGGTACGGGCCGGTGAAGCAGGTGTTGGAATAGCCGCCCCGGATGGTGTGGTGGATGGCGGGCGTCCGGTAGACGTTGATCATCCCGACGAGGCTCAGGTGGGTGTGCATCACCCCCATGGTGCCGAAGAAGGCGCCCATGTTTTGGACGCTATGAATCCGGAGGCCGAGAAATTTGCCGTCCTTGTCGAGGGCCAGCTCGGCGTCCACCACCTTGTCCCGGCCCGCCTGGTCGGTCAGCAGGCTCTCGGCGCGCTCGTTCTCCCATTTGACCGGGCGGCCGAGCCGCCGCGCGGCCACCGCCGTCAGCACGGTCTCCGGATAGAGGGCCTTCATCCCGAAGCTGCCGCCGACGTTGCCGGTGACCACATGAAACTGGTCCGGATCGCACTTGAAGATCAGGTTGGCCATGGTGGCCTTGAGCCCGAAGGGGCCCTGCACGGGCACGTAGATTGTCCAGCGCCCCTTGCCGGCGGCGCCGGCGGGATCGTAGTCCACCAGGCTGGCGCGGTTCTCGATGGTGGCGGGCGCCACCCGGTTCACCGTCAGGGTGAGCTTCACCGTATGATCGGCCGCCGCGAAGGCCGCGTCCGTCGCGTCCTTGTCACCGAAGCTGCTGTCGAAGGCGAGATTGCCGGGCGCATCGTCGTAGCGGGGCGCGCCGCCGGCCACCTGGAATGAACTGGCGAGCGCATCCAGCGGCTCGTAGTCCACCTCCACCAGTTCCGCGGCGTCCTTGGCCTGCGCCAGGGTTTCGGCGACCACGAAGGCGACCTCGTGGCCGACCATGCGGGCGGTGTCCGTGGCGATGGGATAGCGGGCATGCTTGACCATGGCGTCCTGGTCGATTCCGGGGATGGGCGGGGCCACGATGGGCAGCGCGCCGATGCCTTCTTCTTCCAGGTCCTTGCCGGTCAGGATGCACAATACGCCGGGCGCGGCGAGCGCCGCCGCCGTGTCGATGCCGTTGATCCTGGCGAAGGCGTGGGGGCTCCGGAGTACCACGCCCCAGGCCTGGTTCGGCAGGCTGCGGTCGGCGGTGTAGGCGCCTTCGCCGCGCAGCAGGTAGGGGTCCTCGTGCCGGGGGACCGGCTGTCCAACAGAGACAATGCCCATAAGTCCTTATCCTTGTTCAGGAGGCCGCGCCGCCCGATCCAAACGAGCCGGGCGGGCGGCCGGTCATGGCTCTAAGTCCACCACGCCAGTTCGGCGGTTGCAAGGCGATGACGGTGCGGTCCCTCATGTCTCACAAAGGATAAGGTATACTGAGGCCTAACCACCAAACGCTCGCCTTGCCTCTTTTTCCTTCACCATACCTTCGTACCAAGACTCCAACAGCTCACCGTCTAAGAGTAGGGAAAGGCGTTCGGTTTGCTTCTGCGGTTGCCGGTTACCTGAAATCATTCTCTTGTGCTCGCTTCCAGCGACGTAGTCCGCAGCTTCCAACGAGTAGTACTCACCCTTGGGGGCAGAAGCAAAACCCGCTAGCCGATGCGCATGTTTGGCCGGTTTCCATCTGCCGGTCATCCTTGCAACGCGCTGATACGTAGTGTTAGCACCAGCGGACCACGGACCATCTTCAACCAAGATGCTTAGTCGGTGTTTTTTGTCGATCCGAAGTAACTGTTCACTGGTCGCAAACATCAGATAGCGAAGACATAGACTGTGGTCAGACTCTGGAGTGAACCCCTTTATTCCTTTCATTCTGCCCTTAATGTCTTTGTGGATATCTTTCTCAATCCCAATTGAAACTCGAAATAACGTGTTGTTATTTATGATTTTTTCTTGGCGATCGACAAACCGTTTCCTCTTTAGGTCGCTCCAGCCGAAATACTCGTCGTCGCCATGGTTGAATTCCTTCCAGTGGTAGGCGTTCACATTGCGACTTGTCAGCAATTGTCCCCACGCGCGTTCGAATTTGCTCCAACGCTGGCCAGGAGCAACCAGTCCGGCGAGCACCGTATAAGGCGACCGGTCATTTGTGCCGGCTTCATCCAGATGGGCACTGAAGAGAGTCACTTGGTTATCTTCCCCACCCCGACGCTACACGTCGCTGTCGTGCCCGGCGCCCACGCCGCCGCCGTGTCGATACCGTTGATCCGGGCGAGCGCGTGGGGGCTCCTCAAGACCACAGCGTAGGTCTGGTTCGGCAGGTTGCGGTCGGTGGCATAGGTGCCTTCGCCGCGCAGCAGGTAGGGGTCCTCGTGCCGGGGGACCGACAGTCCAACAGAGACAATGCCCATTCGTGTATTCCAAAAGTTCCGAGTTAACTCTTCTGCGAGACCAGAAGATTTTCCAAAATCATTTCACGTAGTCTGCAAGCTCGTGCCAGAATTTCACGTCCCAATATCGTCGCCCGGCTCCGGAGGGAGACGGGAGGACAAAAATCCTGGTAGCCCCAATTTGCTTGTCTTGAAATCCGTAACCTGTCGACCGCCCAAGAAACGTCTTTGCCGGTCGTTTGCCCGAGAATGCAAGCACCCTAGGCTGAAAACGCGTCATTTTTTCGGCAAGTCCAGCGGAATCGTCCTTGGTGCCCGAGAGGGCTTCATCCATGCCAAATTCGTGTTTGTTGAGATCGGTCAGACCGATACTGAATTTGACCAGTACCCGGAAATCTTCTGGTTTAATTAAGCGTGGTGTTAGACCCGTTTCATACAGGGTAGGCCAAAACTGATTTCTAGGGTCCGCATAATATGCGCCCAACTCGGCTGAGCGACTCCCCGCCGCACTCCCGCAGAAGACGACTCGTAGACCACTAACGATGAGGTCAGGCAACACATAGGAGGCGTCGCGAACCATTTTCCAACACTCCGGCTAGCTCACCCCGATGCTACAGATCGCGGTCGTGGATGGGGATTCACCCCGACGCCGGGAACTCGAAAATATGCGGATCATTCCGGACAATGATTACTTCAAATCGATATTTCGCATTTGGGCTTCTTTAGATTTTCCAGTCAAATACGAGACAAAGGAGGCACAAGCTCCAATCATAAATCTGGCCTCGATCTGATCTACAACCTCGTCATCATCGAGCAATGCATGCCGGATTCCATTTTTGTCGCTTGTATATCCGTACATCGCTTCGCACGCTTTCCTGAGAGCCGGGTGGATAACCACCCCCTTTTTGACCAGGGAATCTAGTGCCGGTTTCAGAGAAGTGGCAGCCCCGTCATCAAGAACACGGGCGACGGACTCCACTGCGTGAATGCTTTCCCGCACTGCCTGATTGTTCTCGTCCTGTGCCAAAAAGTCAGCAGCTAGCGTCAAATGTTTGCGGGCTCCACTAAATTCTTCAGCAGCTACATCATCAAGGGCGCGCTTTATTGTCTCGGCTTCCTCATTGGACAGTCGAGGCATAATTACTGGCGGATCGATCTGCATAGTGTAGGCAGAGTTTGAATCATTGAGCGCTTCCGCCATCTCTTCAACCAGCTGCCTACCGCACCACTTTGAACGAAGAATTACTAGAATTAGGTCAAAGACTCGATTGTATTCGGTTTCGTAAATTTCATTGCGCAGTCGAGTTTCGATTTCTTCATATATTGGCAGCCGGTCGTATGGAAGGTCATAGAATTTAAGAAACAGTTCTTCCATAAGCTCCCGCAGATGACTATTAACCAGCATGTAGCGCCCGCGGGGGCGGTGACCAGTACATTCCATCAAATACCGGTATAGAGCTGACCAAATCCGATTGCGGATATTCTTTGGCAACTCCCCCAGTTCGAGAATTGGAGGAACCTCTTCGATGCCTTGGGCTTGAGAGAAACTAGGAAGATCACCGGACATTTCACATCGCTATGAGACAATTGGAGGGAATTGTTTGCACCCACCCCGACGCTACACGTCGCCGTCGTGGATGGGGATTCACCCGCCGGGCTGGAATTCGGCGAAGAAGTCGTTGCCCTTGTCGTCGACGACGATGAAGGCGGGGAAGTCCTTCACCTCGATCTTCCAGATGGCTTCCATGCCGAGTTCGGGATATTCCACCACCTCGACCGACGTGATGCAGTCCTGGGCGAGGCGCGCCGCCGGGCCGCCGATGGAGCCGAGATAGAACCCGCCGTACCTCTCGCAGGCCTCGGTGACCGCCTTGGAGCGGTTGCCCTTGGCGAGCATGACCATGGAGCCGCCGTGGCCCTGGAACAGCTCGACGTAGGAATCCATGCGGCCCGCCGTGGTCGGCCCGAAGGAGCCGGACGCCATGCCTTCCGGCGTCTTGGCCGGCCCCGCGTAATAGACAGCGTTGTCCTTGAAGTAGCCGGGGAGGCCCTCGCCCGCATCCAGGCGCTCCTTGAGCTTGGCGTGGGCGATGTCGCGGGCGACGATCAGCGGGCCGTTGAGGGACAGCCGGGTGCGGACCGGATGCCTGGAAAGCTCGGCCCGGATGTCGTCCATGGGCCGGTTCAAATCGACCTCCACCACGTCCCCTTCAAGCCCCTCTTCGGTCACCTCGGGGAGGTACTGGGCCGGGTTTTCCTCCAACTGCTCGAGGAAGATGCCGTCGGCGGTGATCTTGCCCATGGCCTGGCGGTCGGCGGAGCACGAGACGCCGATACCGACGGGCAGCGAGGCGCCGTGGCGGGGCAGGCGGATCACCCGAACGTCGTGGCAGAAGTACTTGCCGCCGAACTGGGCGCCGATGCCGACGTTCCGGGTCATGGCGTGGATTTGTTCCTCGAGTTCCAAATCGCGGAACGCCTGGCCCGCCTCGTTGCCCTCGGTGGGGAGGTGGTCGAGGTAATGGGTGGAGGCGAGCTTCACGGTCTTCAGGTTGTACTCGGCCGAGGTACCGCCGATCACGACCGCCAGGTGATAGGGCGGGCAGGCCGCCGTCCCCAGCAGCTTCACCTTGTCCTCGAGGAACGTCATCAGGCTGTCCGGGTCGAGGATCGCCCGGGTCTCCTGGAACAGGAACGACTTGTTGGCCGAGCCGCCCCCCTTGGCGATGAACAGGAACTTGTAGGCGTCCCCCTTCTCGGCATAGATCTCGATCTGGGCCGGCAGGTTGTTGCCGGTGTTCTTCTCGTCGTACATGGACAAGGGCGCCAATTGCGAATAGCGCAAATTGTCGGTGCCGAACGTGTCGTCGACGCCCTGGGAAATGGCCGCCTCGTCGTCGCCCGCCACCCAGACGTTCTCGCCCTTCTTGCCCATGACGATGGCGGTGCCCGTGTCCTGGCACATGGGCAGCACCCGGCCCGCCGCGATATTGGCGTTCTTCAGCAGATCCATGGCCACGAACCGGTCGTTGCCGGAGGCCTCCGGGTCGCCGAGGATGGCCGACAGTTGTTCGAGGTGTTCCGGGCGCAGCAGGTGGGAGATGTCGGAGAACGCCGCCGCCGTGAGCATCCGGATGCCCTCCGGGTCCACCTCGAGGATGGTCCGCCCGTCGCATTCGACGGTGGAGACGAAGTCCGCCGTCAGTTTGCGGTACGGCGTCGTGTCCTCGAAGCGCGGCATCAACGGCCGGAAGTCCGCGTCGTTGATGGTGGTCTTGGGGCTGAGATCGTCCATGGGATTCATCCTGGCCTGTAATTCCCACCTTCGCGTCATGCCCCGCCTTTGCGCGGGGCATCCAGAAATTGAAGGACTGGATACCCCGGACTGCGCCGGGGTATGACGATCCGAGTTGTCCCGTTTTATACCCTCCGCGCCCCGATGACGAGGGGCGGAAGTTCGTGGATGCCCCGCCACTTTGCCGGCCGCCAGACGTGGATGCCCGTGTCAAGCACGGGCATGACGGCTGGAGTATGCCCCAAATAGAGTGCGTCATGGCCGGGCCCGGACCCGGCCATCCACGTGGATCACCGACCGCCAAGCGTGGATGCCCGTGTCAAGCACGGGCATGACGGTTTGGATGGTGTTGTTTATCCACACGTCCTACCCCGCCTTTGTGCGGGGCATCCATGGGGCGGGTCCATATGGAGGACAGAAACTTCATTTCCGTCGACCGGCTTCGTCATACCTGACAGCATGGCCTGACAGCATGGCCTGAGAGCATGGAATGTTCACCCGGAGCGCGAGGACTGTATGGCGGCGATCGAGACGGACGTTCTGGTGGCCGGCGGCGGGCCGGTCGGTCTGGTGCTGGCCATCGATCTCGCCCGGCGGGGCGTGGACGTGACCCTGGTGGAGAAAAATCCGGCCCCCACCGGCCATCCCAAGATGGAGCGCTGCAACGCCCGGACCATGGAGATCTTCCGCCGCCTGGGCATCGCCGACGAGGTCCGCGCGGCGGGCTATCCGGCGGACGCCTCCATGGACGTGTTCCTGGTGACCCGCCTGACCGAGCCGCCGGTGCTCCACCTCCCATACCCCACCGTCGCCGAGAGCCGCGAGCGCATCGCCCGGTGCCGGGACGGCTCCATGCCGCTCGAGCCCTATCAGGTCACCTCCCAATACGCGCTGGAACCGCTGCTCAAGGGAATCGCCGAGGGGCTCGGCAACGCCCATATCCGGTTCGGCGCCGAATTGCTGGCGTTTTCCGAGAAGGCGGACGGCGTCACCGCCGTTTGCCGCTCAGGTGACGAAGACGGCGGCGAAGACCGGACCATCGAATGCAAATACCTGGCGGGCTGCGACGGCGGCGGCAGCACGGTCCGCAGGCAGCTGGGGATCGGGCTCATGGGCGAGGGCGGGCTCACCCTGCGGCAGGCCATGTTCCGTTGCGACGATCTCTACGGCCGGATCAGGACCGGCAAGGGCCGGCACTATCACGTCATCGACGGCCGCCAGGGGTTCGTGATCACGCAGGGAGACCTCAGGCACTTCACCCTCCACGCCCAGGCGGAACGGGACGAGGACATGGCCGCCGCCTTCGAGGAAATCGTCGGCATGCCCGTCGACTACGAGATGGTGCACGTGAACGAATGGACCCAGCGGCTGCTGGTCGCCGAGAGCTACGGCACTGGGCGGGTGTTCCTCGCCGGCGACGCCTGCCACCTGATGATCCCGACGGGCGGGCTCGGCATGAACACGGGCGTCGGCGACGCCGTCGATCTCGGCTGGAAGCTGGCGGCCTGCGTCCACGGCTGGGGCGGGCGGGGGCTGCTCCGGAGCTACGATGAGGAGCGGCGTCCCGTCGGCGAGAAGAACGTCGGCGTCTCCGGGCGGGCCTCCGAGGGGCGCCAGCGCTGGCGGAGCTTCCACGACCCGGCGGCGTTCACCGATACGCCCGAAGGCGCCGCGGCCCGGGAGCGCATCGCCCGGGTGGCCGAGGTGGAGCAGCGCAAGACCAACGAAATCCTCGGCACCGAGCTCGGCTACATCTATTCGGGCTCCTGCATCATCCCGGACCCGGGCGCGCCAATACCGGATTCGCCCATCGACAAGTACGTGCCGAGCGCCTTTCCGGGCGCGCGCCTGCCCAGCACCTGGCTGAAAGAGGGGCCGGGCGGCGGGGTCGCGGTGCAGGACCGCTGCGGGCCGTGGTTCACGATTCTTCGGGTGGGGGACGATCCGCCGGACGCAGGGCCGCTGGCCGCCGCGCTCCAGCGGCGGGGCGCGCCCGTAACCATATTGGATCAGCCGGACGGCCAAGCGGCGGAGGTGTACGGCGCGAACCTGCTGGCGCTGCGGCCCGATCTCCATGTGGCGTGGCGGGGGAACGCCCAGCCGGAGGACCCGGAGCGCATCGCCGCGATCGTCACGGGACACGGATAGGAGGGGACCATGCTGGAGCTTTATCATCACGGTAGTTCGGT
The DNA here is from genome assembly GCA_964620095.1 of uncultured Rhodospirillaceae bacterium. Taxonomy (GTDB): domain Bacteria; phylum Pseudomonadota; class Alphaproteobacteria; order Rhodospirillales; family UBA2165; genus JAJDXO01. The sequence goes on from CAZUGT010000139.1 coordinate 8,911, forward strand.
GTGCGCGGCCAAGGCCCGCCTGGCGCTGGCCGAGAAGGGCCTGGAATGGAAAGGCCGCTACGTCGACATCCTCAAGGGCGAGCAGTTCGAGCCGGACTTCCTCGCCGTCAACCCCCGCGCCGTGGTGCCGGTGCTGGTGGACGGCGGGCGGGTGATCGTCGAATCGACGGTGATCTGCGAATACCTGGAGGAGAAGTTTCCGGAGCCCCGCCTGATGCCGGACGATCCGGGTGCGCGCGCCGATCTCCGCGTCTGGACCAAGTCGGTGGACGAGCACCTGCATCCCGCCTGCGGGGTGATCACCATGGCCACCAACCACCGCCACTCCATGGCCGAGCACATGGAGGGCGAGGCGCTGGAGGCGTTCCTGGACGCGGTGCCGGATCCGGTGCGCCGGGCGCGCAAGAAGGAAGACGTGCTGTCCGGGTTCTCATCGTCCCACTTCGAGAACGCGGTCCTGGTTCACCTCCAGTACCTCGACAAGATGGAGGCGGCGCTGGCGGACGGCGAGTGGCTGCTGGGGGATGCGTACAGCCTCGCCGATCTCGCCATGACGCCGTACGTCAACCGGCTGAACATGCTGCGCCAGGAGCATCTGTGGACCGGCCGGCGGCCGCGGCTCGCCGAGTGGTTCGCCCGCATCCGGGACCGGCCGAGCTTCGCCGCCGCCGTCACCGGCCATGTGCCCGCCGATCTTGCCGAGTCGCTGGCCCGCAACGGCGCGGCGGCCGTGCCGGTCTATCTGGAAACCATCGAGAGGCTGTCGGGCGGGTAGACCGTAAATCGTCATCACCGAGTCTGACACAGCCACGACGCTTTGGGGGTAGGCGCTACCCGTGGATGGCCGGGTCCAGGGCCCGGCCATGACGCTTTGGCGGTAGAGACACGGAGGCCCTCGCCCGTCGGCCGGCCCCCGAACATATCCGGCTCCGACGAAGTTCGGACCGATGGCCGCCGATACCGTCTATTGCGCCGAATTTGACCTGCGGGTACGCTTCCAGTCGGGAAAAGAGGGACCGATGTCTCTATCGTTGACATCTAGCGAATCCGCGGAAGTCTTCGGAATCATGGAAGACCTGACCCACGGCTACGACAATGCCGAGGTGAGAGAAAGGACGGGTTACCGGCTGCTGCGCCTGCTCAAGGCGGATTATTTTGCCTCCTACGTCTGGGACGAGGAGTCCGGCAAGTTCCGGGATGGCATTTTCATCAATTTTTCCGACGACCATTTTTCCCTATATGATGAATACTTTCAGTATCGGGACCCCATCACGCCCACCCTTCAAAAACGCAGACGCGCCACGCCGGTCAGCGCCGTCATGGCCCACCGGAATCT
>CAZUGT010000140.1:0-3107 GCA_964620095.1 uncultured Rhodospirillaceae bacterium
GGGGGCCTCGGCGCGACGGTCCACTAGGGCGGTCGGCTCCGCAAGTGCGGCAAGAAGCGGGGCTGGGGGACGCACCGCAAGGGGCGGGAGCGCCGGCGGAGACGGGGAGCGGTCATGGCTGGGAAGGACAGGCGGCATCGCTCGGGCGGCGGTGACGGCCGCGGTTGCGGCAACCGGCCGGATGGGGAAGGGGCGGCGCCGGTCCCGCCGGCGCGCCGCCCCCGGTTCCGCGTTCTGCCGCCGGTCCTGGCCGCTGGCGCGGCCGCCCCGGTGTCGCCGCCGGGCGGGGCAATGCCGGCCCCCTCGCTGGAGTCGCCGCACTGGAGGTTCCCGGCCGGTCTCGCCAGTGCTGCGCCGCCAGCGGACCGCCCCCCGGCCATCCCGTCGCCAGATGGCGGCCGGCCCCGCGACGGCGTACGGCAAGGGCGATGGCCGTGGCCGCCCTCGCCAGCGAAGGAAAACGCGCGGACGGGGCGCTGTGCGCCGCAGGCGGGGCGGTTCCGCCGGATGGAAGCGGGCGGCAGGTATCGCTGGGGTCGCCGTACAGGGACCGTCGGCGCCTCCGTCCGGCGGATCAGGTCGAACGAACGGGCAGGGGGACTAGGCAGGCGCCTCGACCCAGCGGAGCCTGCGGCGGCGGAGCCAGCGGAACCGACGCACGGAACCGGCGGAGATTGACATGTCCGGCTCCACCGGCTCCACCGGTATCTGTAATTTCCGTGCGATCTGGTACAATGCCGGATTGGAGGCCGTTGCGGCCGGCGCTTGGATGCGGCGACCGGCCATGGCCGAGACAAAGGCGGGGCGTGGGACCGTCTCCTTGGACGATTCCGGCCGTGCGCGGTTCTTCCGCGGCGACGCGGCCCGCCGAAGTCCGTGCGCGCGACCGCAGACGACTCGGACGCCTCGCCCGATTCGACCATCCCGTCGAGGATGCAACGGGAGGATTCGCCGCCATGCATGTTCATAAGGACAAACGCCATGAAGGATCAAGTCGACAATCGCATCTGGAAGCCGGATGCCGGCATCACCGACATAGAGGTCGATGCGAAAGATCTCGGATCATCCCAAATTCCCGGAATCAAGGCGATCTGGTCGGAACAGCGCGAATCGCTGAAAGGCAGCGATCAACTCAGGGAGTTCGACGAGAAGCTGAACCGGGAATGGGCGATCGAAACCGGCATTGTCGAAAACATCTACGATATCGAGCGGGGCGCCGCCCAAACGCTGATCGAGCATGGATTCAAGGCCGATATCCTGAGCCATGGATCGACGAACAAGCCGAAAGAATACGTCATCAGGCTTCTGAACGGCCAGAAGGATGCGATAGAGGGCGTCTTCGCTTTCGTCAAAGAAGAGCGCGACCTGAGGACGTCTTATATAAAGGAACTCCATGCAGCCCTGTTGCGCAGTCAAGAAACAACGGAAGGCATCGACTCGCAGGGACGTTCGATAGATGTCTCCTTGATCAAGGGGGATTGGAAGAAACAGCCCAACTATCCCGAGCGCGACGGCATCACCTATCATTACTGCCCGCCGGAGCATGTAGGCAGTGAAATGGACAGACTGTGCGATATGCATGCCGAGCATGTGTCGAACGGGGCGCCTGGCGATGTGCAGGCCGCCTGGCTGCATCACCGATTCACGCAAATTCATCCGTTTCAGGACGGAAACGGCCGAATTGCTCGCGCCATCGCCTCGCTGGTTCTCATAAAGGGCGGCCTGTTCCCGCTGGTGGTGACCCGCTACGACAAGCCGGCGTATATTGAAGCGCTGGAGTCGGCGGACAGGGGAGACCTCAAGCCGCTGGTCGATTTGATCGCCAAACTGCAAATCAAACGACTTTACAAGGCCCGGGGAATTTCCGAACACTTGGGGACGAAGAAAGACACGGATACAGCGCTTGCTGATTTGTTGAAGGCGGCTGAGCGGATAGGAGCGAAAAGGCGTACCGAATTGCTGAAGGTTATCGATCATGCTCATGCGGTGGAAAGCGACATCTATGATCGTCTGGAAGAGATCAAGCCGAGGATTATCCGGATTTTCCAAAAAGCCGCCGCCGGCAATGGGTCGCCTCATGGAAACGCCCATTCGAATGTGTATCGCGAGGAGCATGACAGGGACAAGCGCCCAACGGATCATTACTACCGCTCGCAGATCATCAAAAATGCCAGGAGACATTTGAATTATTTCGCGGATTTCAGCGAACATCGGTCATGGGTGGCGTTGAATATGTATTGGCAAGACATGGTCGGTCGGCTTGTATTCGCCATTCACGGCATTGGAAAGCCGTTCGCTGGAAGCCTTATCTGCGCTCCCTTTTTGGAATTCAAGGACAAGGACAACGACGAGGATGCCGGGGCGCGTTTCAATCTTGTTCCTGTCGCTGAAGATGGCTTTGTGTTTTTCTACAACGAGGATGGAAACGAGGTGCTGTCCAGGCTTTATCATTGGCGCGAGGATGCGATCAAGGTGACGATCGGCGAACTGGCGCAGCAATTGTAATCGTATTTGGACCATGCCCGATTTCGCCAAACAGGTTCTGCCCGTCGCGCTCGAGAGCGAGATGCGCGAGTCCTATCTCGCGTACGCGATGAGCGTCATCGTCGGGCGGGCCCTGCCCGACGTCAGGGACGGCCTGAAGCCGGTGCACCGCCGCGTGCTGTACGCGATGAGCGAGCTGGGCAACGACTACAACAAGCCCTACAAGAAGTCGGCCCGGGTGGTGGGGGACGTGATCGGCAAGTACCACCCCCACAGCGACACCGCCGCCTACGACACCATCGTGCGCATGGCGCAGGACTTCATGATGCGCTATTTGCTGGTGGACGGCCAGGGCAACTTCGGCTCCATCGATCGGGATCCGCCCGCCCACCAGCGCTACACCGAAGTGCGCATGGCGCCCATCGCCGCCGAACTGCTGGCGGATTTGGACAAGGACACCGTCGACACCGTCGACAACTACGACGGCACGCTCACCATCCCGGAAGTGCTGCCCACCCGGGTGCCGAACCTGCTGGTCAACGGCTCCTCCGGCATCGCCGTCGGCTTCGCCACCAACATCCCTCCGCACAACCTCGCGGAGACGATCTCCGGCTGCCTCGCGC
>CAZUGT010000141.1:0-7353 GCA_964620095.1 uncultured Rhodospirillaceae bacterium
TGGTGCCCAGGAGAAGACTCGAACTTCCACGGCCTTGCGGCCACTGGCACCTGAAGCCAGCGCGTCTACCAATTCCGCCACCTGGGCGACCATCCGGCGAACCGTCCCGGCTCGGCGGGCTGTAGGTGGTACTTCTCAACCCAAAGGCTGTCAACCGGGTTTCGCGAGCCCAACCGTCGCCAGCCACTCGGGCCGGGCAACGGTTGAGCGAGTGGCGGCCGGGCGCTATGAATATCGCTCGCACCTATGGGCGGACCGCCGGGGTGTCCCGGCTCAAGGGACGAAGAATGGAAAACAAGACGATAACCGTGTTTGGCGGATCAGGTTTCGTTGGCCGGCATCTGGTCAAGCGGCTGGCCGAACGGGGAAATCGGATTCGTGTGGCGGTTCGGGATATCGAATCGGCGGGTTTCCTGAAACCGGCGGGAGATGTCGGTCAGATCGTTCCCGTCGCGGCCGACATTTGTGATCCGTCGAGCATTGCCGCGGCGGTGGATGGTGCGGACGGCGCGGTAAATCTCGTGGGTATTCTCTATGAGAGCGGGCGGCGGACGTTTCAATCCGTCCACGCGGACGGGGCCGCCAATGTGGCGAGGGCCGCGGCGGACGCCGGTCTGAAACGCCTTGTTCATATGTCCGCCATAGGAGCCGATCCCCATTCCCTCGCCGAGTACGGCCGGACCAAGGCGGCCGGCGAGCAGGCTGTACTCGCCGCATTTCCCGGGGCGGTCATACTCCGGCCCAGCGTTATCTTCGGGCCGGAGGACGGGCTATTCAATATGTTCGCGGGTTTCACGCGTATCAGCTGGTTTCTGCCCGTCTTCGGTACGTCGCAGCCCGGCGGAACCAGGTTTCAGCCGGTGTTCGTCGGTGATGTCGCCGAGGCGGTTATCGCCGGACTGTCGGATTCCACTCTCGACGGTCAAACCTTTGAGCTCGGCGGTCCCACGGTCTATTCAAGCCGGGAGATCATGCAGCTGATCTTGAAGGAAACGGGTCGGAAGCGGATTCTTTTTCCGGTACCCTTGGGTTTATTGTCGATGAAGGCCTTTTTTCTCGAGAAGCTGCCAAAGCCCCTGTTGACCCGGGATCAGGTCAGACTGTTGGCGACCGACAACGTGGTTTCCGCGGGCGCAAAATCCTTGGCTGACCTGGGCATACGGCCGACCGCCGCGGAGGCGATTTTACCTACTTATTTGTTCCGCTATCGGCCGGGGGGGCGGGCTCGGACCCGGATCGCCTAAAGGAACCCGTCCGCCGTTTATCCGAATTCGGAAACAATGTGAGCGTAAAGCGCCCGGATTCCCATGGCTTCACCGCCCTCGGGCCGGCCCGGCCGCGACGACGTGTTCCATGCCATGACATCGTAGTGTGCCCAACGGCGCGCCGGTTCGGCGAACTCCTTCAGGAACAAAGCAGCCGTAATCGCCCCGGCAAAACCCCCTTCCGGCGCATTGGTCAGGTCCGCAACCTTGCCGTCCACCATTTTGCGGTAACCGGCCCACAGCGGCATCCGCCAGACCGCGTCCTCGGTATCCGTTCCGTGGGCGGCGAGGGCCTGGGCGAGATCGTCGTCATTTGTGAACAGCGCCGGCAGTTCCGTACCGAGGGCGACGCGGGCCGCGCCGGTGAGCGTGGCAAAATCGATCAACAGCTCCGGATCCTCGCCGGCGGCCTCGGCCAGTGCGTCCGCCAGGATGACGCGGCCCTCCGCGTCCGTGTTGCCGATCTCCACGGTCAGGCCTTTGCGGGTGGAGACGACATCGAGGGGCCGAAGCGCATTGCCGGCGACGCTGTTTTCCACGGCCGGGACGAGGATTCTTAGCCGGATGTCCAGCTCTTTCATCATCAGCATTTTCGCTAGACCCAGGACATGTGCAGCGCCGCCCATGTCTTTCTTCATCAGCTTCATGCCGCTGGCGGGTTTCAGGTCAAGCCCCCCGGTGTCGAAGCAAACTCCTTTTCCCACCAGCGTTACCTTGGGCGCGTCGGGATTGCCCCACAGGATGTCGATGAGCCGGGGCGGATCATCGCTCGCCCGGCCGACGGCATGAACCGCCGGGTAATTCTCCTCCAGCAGATCATTCCCGACGATCTCGGTGAAGGTGGCGCCATGCCCGTCCGCCACCTGCCTGGCGGCGGCTGCGAGCTCGGAAGGTCCCATGTCCTCCGCCGGCGTGTTGATGAGGTCGCGGACCAAGTACGTACCCTCGGCCGCAATTTCGACGCTCCGGCGATCGGCGCTCTCCGGCCAAATCAGCCGCACATCCGGCCGATCCATATCCTTGTAGTGGTCGAATGAATATGCGCCGAGCGCCCAGCCAAGGAGCGCGATATCGAGGTTTTCCAGATCGGTCGGCTCAAGTGCATAGGTCCCGCCGGCTAAACCGGTCGGCAATTCCGCCAGCCCCCCGAGGCGAAGACCGTCGTCGCCGATACCAACGAGAATTTCGGCGAGCGCACCGGTGGCATCCGGGACCGGGCAACGGGTCCCCTGTTTGGCTTCGAACCCCAGTTTCTTGATCCAATCGCCCACATGCGCGGGCCGGGCGCCGACAAACTCGGACAGATCGTCACGGGAAACGAGACGGATCGTCGTGAGGTCTTCTGCGCCGTCGGCGAAGCAATCAAGTGGGGCCATGGAACCGGTCTAAGCCTTCGGGTCGATGACAATTCGGTCTCGGCGGACGTCTTCCAAGACAATTTTGTAACCGTCCGCCGCCCGATCAAGACCAAAGACGCAATCGTCCAGAATGGCGTAGGGCTTGTAGGTTCCGTTCTCGAAACCGGGACGGATGGCGCGCATGATTTCAGCCGAGCGAATGTTGTCGTAGTCCAAATTGCTTACGCCGACCATTCTCAGGTTGGCGCGGTAAAAAACTCTCAAGTTGATCGGCACCTCTTCGGTGAAGGTGGAGATGATGATCTGACACCCAAACCGCGCGAGGCAGGTTTGCGCCGTCTCGAAATACGGGCTGCCGACGGAGTTCATGATGATTTCCGCGCCCCTGCCGTCGGTACGAGCCATTATGGCTTCCTTGAGGTCCGGCTCCTTGGAGAGGTTTATGACCTCTACGTCGCCGGCGGCGTGACCGGCGTAATCGTCGCGGGACCGTTCAACGGCGATGACCCGGGCGCCGACGGCGGCGGCGAGCTGAACCGATGCCTGACCGACCGCGCCATTGGCGCCAAGCACGGCAACCGTTTGCCCGTCCGCGACACGGGCGCCGTCGACCATCCCCATATACGCGCAGGTCCAGGAGACGCCCAGACTGCCTGCTTCGTGCATGGAGAGGTTGCCGGGTTTTTCGGCAACGCCGGCGGTATCGACGATCGCATATTCCGCGTGGTTGCCGTTCCGCCGCATGCCCAAATCGCCGCCGGTGCCCCAGACCTCCTTACCCACCAGGCCGCCGGGCCCCTCGACCACGATCCCGGCATAGTCGCGGCCCGGCGTCCGCGGCCAGACAAGGTTCGGCATCCTCCCGAGAAGTGCCTTTGCGTCACTCGGGTTGACCCCGCTCGCGTGGACTTCGATGACGCATTCCCCGGCACCGGGTTTGGGTTGGCCGATTTCCTCAGTGCCCACCTGGAGGGTGTCAGCGCTCTCCGACTTCTCTCTCGCTATAATCGCTTTCAACGAATTTCGTCCGGAATATGCAAACAAGTATCCCGGAACACTAGTCTTCGGCTTTCGGACGTGCCAGCCCGGAATTTTGCCCGCCGGCCCGCCGCCCATTAACGAAGAATCCATGAATTCGGGTGAACCCTGCCCCTTCTTCCGTCCCGGGCATAGGAGGAGAGGGGTTCATGCCGATCGTTCACGGGTTATTCGGTTTGGCTGTATTGATCGGGTTTTGCTGGCTGGTGAGCGAAAATCGCCGGGCGGTGAAGTGGCGGGTGGCGGTCACCGGCCTCGCCGTCCAGTTCATCGTTGCCGCGATCCTGTTGAAGGCGCCCGGATCCCAGCAGGTCTTTGTCTGGCTCAACGAAGGATTTCTGGCGGTGCTCGACGCGACCACCGCCGGCACATCGTTGGTCTTCGGCTACATCGGGGGCGGCTCTTTGCCGTTTACCGAAAGCTTCCCCGGCGCAGCCTTCGTTCTCGCATTTCAGGCATTGCCGGTGATTCTGGTCACCAGCGCCTTGTCGGCCGTTCTGTTTTATTGGCGTGTTCTTCCGCTCATCGTTCGCGCCTTCGCTTGGGTGCTGCAGCGGTCCATGGGCGTCGGCGGCGCGGTCGGCGTCAGTTCCGCCGCCAACATATTTGTCGGAATGATCGAGGCGCCCCTGTTCGTACGGCCCTATCTCAGCAAGATCAGCCGAAGCGAACTGTTCATGGTGATGACGGTGGGCATGGCGACCATCGCCGGTACGGTGTTCGTGCTCTATGCGAGCTTCCTGAAGGACATTATTCCCAATGCCGCCGGCCACCTGCTGACAGCCTCGATCATCTCGGCGCCCGCGGCGATCATGATCGCCAAGCTGATGGTTCCCAATGACGGAACGCGGACCGGTGAGAGCGCCGCCATGGAGCCCTCGCCGGACCATAGCGCCATGGATGCGGTGACCCGCGGCACTTCGGACGGGGTACGGCTGCTCATCAATGTCATCGCCATGTTGATCGTCTTCGTCGCGCTGGTTTCCCTGATCAACAAGATGCTTGGGCTGTTCCCCGATTTGTTCGGCGAGCCGGTCGCGCTGCAGCGCCTGTTCGGATGGGTGTTTGCGCCGGTGGTGTGGTTGTTGGGTATCCCCTGGTCCGAAGCGCCCGTCGCCGGCTCCTTGATGGGAACCAAGACCGTGCTCAATGAACTCGTGGCGCTCCTGCAGTGGCAGCAGGTGCCTGCCGAAGCGATGTCCGAGCGTTCCAAGCTGATCATGGTCTATGCCCTTTCCGGCTTCGCCAATTTCGGCAGTCTTGGCATCATGCTGGGCGGGCTGACCACAATGGTGCCGGAACGGAGGAAGGAAATCGTCGGGCTTGGCATGAAGTCGATTGTTTCCGGAACCATCGCGACCTGCATGACCGGCACGGTGGCGGGCATTCTTTTCTGAACTCGGGCGCTCCCGGCCGGGTCTTGCGGCCGCGGCCTTCGACCCCGTAGACTCCCCGGCCTCGGGGGAAGGCATGCAGGTACTATCCATCAGGCATGGGAGCGCATCGCTGACGGCTGCCGCTTTAGGGGCGTCGGGCCTCGCTCACGCGGCCGGTCTGGCGGCCTTCGTCACTTTGTACGAACCGGAACCCGCTGCTCCCGTCTCCCGGCCGGTGGTGATAGAGATCGTTGCGGCGGCACCGGCCGCGGCGGCAGGTGAACGGTCGCCGACCGCCGTTGCCGAGCCGAGGGCCGCCGTTGCCGGCGGGCAGACGCCCGGCATTCCGGTGGATGAAGCGTCGCTTCCCGAACCGCCCGGCCTCCGGACGGCGGCGACGGATGCAGTCGAGATCGCGTCCCGTCCGCAGGAGGTTGTACCGGCGCCCAAGCCGCCGACGGCGCCAACCGGGATCTCGACCGCCGTGCCGGCCGCCAATGAGCCTTCCCTGTTTGAAATCGGCATTGCGGCCTTGCCGCCGGCGGCCGAGTTCGTCCCGATGCCGCGCCGGAAACCGCCCGTGCCGGTCGAGGAAACCGCCGTCGCTGCGCCGGTTGCGACGGCCGCCGAGCAGTTGCCGGAGCGCATTCCGCCTCGAACCGCGACCTCGGAAAGTGCGGCCGCACCGGGCACGAAACAAATCCGGGCGCCGGTGCCGGAAGCGGCACCTGATCCCGGCGGAGAAGAAGGGTCCTCGGAAACGGCAAGTCTGCCCCAAGACGGCGAGAGCCTCGTCGCGGCCGATTACGCCCACGCATCCCTTGGCAATCAGCCGCCGCGGTACCCCCGCCGCGCGCGTCGCGACGGCTTGGAAGGACGGGTCGTGCTGTCAGCCCGAGTGTCCGCGGCCGGGCGTATCGTCGGTCTCGAGGTGGTCCAATCGAGCGGGCATGAAATATTGGACCGGGCGGCGGTTCGGGCCGTCAATCGCTGGACCGTCCGGCCCGCGCGCCAGGGAAGCAAACCGGTCCTCAGCGAAGTCCGCATCCCAATTCTGTTCAGGCTGACCGACAGATAAAGATCGGACGGCGCCGATCACGCCAAGCTTCTCGGATGCTCCGCTTTCCTGTTCGTTGTTCTCCTGCTTATTGAACTGGCTGTCCGCAAGGTGATAGATGTGAAGGCCATCATTTTTTGCGGTGTAGGAGGCTCGTATCGGCGGCAGAAGCGCGGTCAGCCGATCCGGGAAGAGGCTGGATGGCCGTTATCGGCATCTACAACATCAAGGGCGGTGTGGGAAAGACCACCACGGCGGTCAATCTCGCCTACGTCGCGGCGGCCGACGGTATGCGGGTCCTGGTCTGGGACTTGGATCCCCAAGGATCGGCGAGCTATTACTATCGGGTAAAACCGAAAATCAAGGGCGGCGGGAAGGCGCTGATCGCCCGCAAACGTCCGTCGGAACAGTACATTCGGGCGACTGATTTCGAACGCTTGGATATCATTCCCGCGGACATTTCCTACCGGCATATGGATCTCGCCCTCGACGGCCGCAAAAAGCCGCTGAAGGGGTTTTCAAAGTTTCTCAAGCCTCTCCACGCCGAGTACGACTACATCTTTCTTGACTGCCCGCCAGGGCTGACACTCTCGTCGGAGAACGTGTTTCGTGCTTCCGACGGACTGCTGGTGCCGCTGATCCCAACGACACTCTCGATGCGGACCCTCGATCTCCTGGAGTCGTTTTGCAAAAAGCATGATTTGCACAAGCTGCCGGTGATGCCTTTCTTCTCGATGATCGACCGGCGCAAGAAGCTCCACCGCGAAATCCTGGAGAAGACCTTGGCCAAGCGTCGGGAATTCCTGCGCACCTCGATTCCCGATGCCAGTGAGGTGGAGCGTATGGGAGTCAACCGGGACCCGCTGCCCGTGACCGCCCCCAAGAGCGCCGTCGCGCTCCGATACCGGCAATTGTGGAAGGAGATCGAGGCCCGCTTTCCCTGATTTGGTGCCGGGTTTGCGGCTCAGGTCATGGTGCGCCTCGTCGCTCTCGATGCATTGAAATGCGATGGCGGCGACATCTCCGCCGGCGACAATCGGGCTTGTTTCGGCTGGTCCGAGATTTCCGGATACCGGCTAAACCACACTCTGGAATACGACGCCGGCGATGATCGCGCCAAGAATCCCCAAGCCGAGATAGGCGGCGAAGACCTGCCGTTTGACCAGCGACCAGACCGCGGCCATGGCGGGGATGGAGCTCACCGATCCGGCGGTCATGAATGCCATCGCAGCCCCGGCGGTCATGCCTTGCTCCATCAA
>CAZUGT010000142.1:0-35170 GCA_964620095.1 uncultured Rhodospirillaceae bacterium
GGCCACTGGGGGCATCCCGAACTGGTCTCACCATGTCCGGCCCGATGACGGAGAACGCTTTATCCGAAACGATAGTGCGGTGGGTACAAAGGCGAAGGCAAGATATCCCTTTGTGGCACCCACACCGTTTGAACAGCCTGATCCATTCGCATAAACGCAGATCGCCAGTCCTCGAGCTTTGCGAACATGTTCTCGATTTTTCGGCAACGACCTTCGAAAACCCCGGTTATCTGGTCGTTCGCCCCGCCTGATCCCGCCAAGTCCCGCTTAAATCAGGCAAATCCTCTGGAGAAAGGTTGGCCGGGGACTGCGCTCACCAACAATCTTTCGGGCCTATTCTCGCCACCAATCCATGGGCTCGGCATGTGCCGCGGTTTCCGGGGCATTGCGGGGGACATTGCCGCTGAACTGCCTAAGAGAGACCGTCTCTCGGCGGGTTTGAACCGTGACGATTTCGGTGGACGGCCGTAGGCGATTACGCTTTGGGCCTATACGGCGGGCCAGGGTTGTGACCAGGTCTTCACGGTCGTGAAGAAATTCATGGCCTCCAAGACCCCCTCCTTGACTCCGTTACCGGAATCCTTGACGCCGCCAAACGGAGACATCTCGATTCGATATCCGGGGGCCTCCCAGATATTGACGGTACCGACATCAAGCCCCTGAACGAAGCTCATTGCCCGATCCAGGCGATTGGTGCACACGCCGGCGGACAGGCCGAATGGCGTCGAATTGGAAATCTCCATGAGCTCTTGATCGTTTTCCGGGACGCGCACGATGGGAACGACGGGGCCGAACGTCTCTTCGAAGACCAACTCGCTTTCATGCGGGACGTGATCGACCACGATCGGCGGCAGCAATGCGCCCTGCCGGCCCGGATCGTAGAGCACCTTGGCGCCGCTCGCCTCCGCATCGTAAACCCGGCGCTCGAACGTTGCCGCGGCCTCTTCGTGCACAACGCACCCCAACTGGGTCGCCGGATCCTGCGGGTTCCCGAACTTGATCTCTTTGGCTTTTGCCAGAATCATGGGAACGATTTTTTCGGCAACGGATTCCTGTACCAAAATCCGTTTCACGGCCGTGCACCGCTGACCGGAGTTCGCGGTCGCACCGGCCACGGCAATCGCGGCGGCCCTCTCCAAATCTTCGTCACCCAAGTCGTTCAAGACGATCAAGGGATCATTGCCGCCAAGCTCGAGTGCGCTGCGTTTGTAGCCGGCCTTATCGGCAATAATTTTCCCAACCGCCACGCCGCCCGTGAAGGAGATGACCTCGATGTTCTGGTTTGTGATCATCTCGTCGCCGACGTCCGCGGGCCAGCCCGTCACAATCTGGAACATCTCCGGCGGCAGTCCGGCATCATAAAGAACGTCGGCCAAGGTGATTGCCGCAAGCGGAGTCAGTTCCGTCGGCTTGCAGACGAGGCAGCTGTTCGTTGCGATGGCCGGGGCAATCTTGTGCGCCACCATATTCAGCGGATGATTGAAGGGCGTAATCGCCGATATCGCCCTGACCGGAACGCGTGTCGTGAAAATCTTCCGTTCTTTCCCCAGCGGCGTGATGTCGCACGAGAAAATGGCGCCATCATCCAGGATGGCCAATTGGCCCGCCAGAGTGAGCACGTCATAGCACCGGCCCGTCTCATACAGCGAATGCTGTTTGCAGATGCCCAACTCCAATGTCAGTACATCGGCAATGGCTTCACGGCGGTCGCGGATAAGCTCGGCCGCACGGAAGAGTATCTGTTGACGCTCATACCGGCTTAGGTTGGAGCGGTAGTTCGCGGCAATCTCGAATGCTTCGCGTGCGTGCTCCGCGTTGCCGGCGGGCACCGTCCCGATCACTTCATTCGTATATGGATAGCGCACCTCGATAACATCGTCGGCATCGACCTTCCGCCCGCCGATACGCATGGATTCGGCTATTACGGCTCCCCTGGCTGACATTTCATTCATGATATCGACCTTCCAATAAATCGTGTTGCGTTAAGGAACGACCGCCGCTCGGAGGACAGATCGCTCGCTGGCCTTTTTGAAAGCATCGTTCAACTGATCGAGCGAGAATTTCGAGTCGACAATTTCCGAGAAGGGAAACCTTTCCCGGTTCTCCATGACGAAGTCGAGCGCTTCAACAAGATGCCTGGGATGATAGTTGTGGACGCCGCGGATGGTCGTCCAGCGCCGCAGCAACGCATTTGCATCAAGCGTGATTTCCGCACCCGGATTGACAAGGCCGCCGATCACATACGATCCGCCGATTCGCAACATGCCGAGCCCGGTAGGCACCGCGGATGGCACCCCGCAGACTTCGAGGACCGCGTCGGCACCGTCAGGAGGACATAGAGAGCGGACCGCGTCGATCTGCTGCTCGTCTGACAGGCTGGAGATATCGACGACATGATCGGCGCCAAACCGCTTTGCCACTTCAAGCCGATCGGGAACGGCATCCAGACCGATGACTCGGGCCGCTCCCCTTGCTTTTGCAATGGCGCAGCCATACAGCCCCAACAATCCCAACCCCTGAACGACAACCGAACAGCCGTCTTCGAGTTCAGCCGCTTCGACAACCGAGATCATCGTCGCCGCACCGCAGTTCAGCGGCGTTGCCTCTTCATCGGAAATCGAATCGGGCAGCTTCAGGATGCCGGTGCCGGGCATGATGAAACAGTATTCGGCAAATCCGCCCAGGAAGTGCGGGTCTTCATTCACCAGGTCATGTCCGTACTTCCGAAGGCCCGCCGATTTTTGCGGCATGTCGTGAACATCACGGTAGTACGATTCACCCGAGTAAAAATACTCCGTCCAGGTTATGCGGTCGCCGATCGCCAGCGCATCACCTCGCAGGTCCGGCCCGATCTCGCCTCCGATCTGCTCGATGATGCCGATAATTTCATGGCCGAGAATACCCGGACATGGGTTTGGCCGGTGTCCGCAGTAGGAGTGTATGTCGGATCGGCAGATCGTCGACATCGTCACGCGCACCAGGACTTCGTCCGGGTTGACGTCGCGAACCGGAAACTCCCTCACCTCGAAGGGTTCGTTCGGCGCATCATAGACAGCGGCTCGGGCCGTCTTGCCGTTTCCCTTGTGCGTTGTCATTTCAGATCACGCCGTTCAAAGCGACGTCAAAGACATCGTGACTGCGAAGGCCGGCCTCGGACTTCCGTTGGTATTCGTCCGAAACCGGTCTCGACAGGATAATCGGCACGCGCGTTTCATGAAGGCTTCCGTGAGTCCGCAGCCTGTGCCCCTTCAGCGCACTCAGATCATGATCGACGGATCGTCCGCCGATCACCGTCTTCTCGTCGGCGACGACCGCCAAATCGCCCTCGCGATCCAAGGGCTGCTCCAGATCCTTGGCGACGGCTTCCGATGTCCAGCACTTTTCCACGCCTGGAACCGATGAAATCACCTCGTGAATCGCGTCTATTGGGGTGCCGTCCTGCCGGTACACGCGAACGAAACCGCCCAACGCTCCATGGTGGCCGACGAACGCATCCGTAATTGGACAGATCACTCTGGTTTGTCCGGCGCCAAGTTCGCCATCCAATATGTCCTGCAGCCAGATCACATTCGGTTCGCCGTCCTCATTTGCCTTGTCACCCATGCCGTGGTCGGCCGTGAGCGCCACCGTGGCGCCCAATTCGACCATCCGGCCAAACCGGTCATCCATATCGCTGTAGAACTGATTGGATACCGGCGAACCCGGCGCATGCGTGTGCTGAATGAAATCGGTCAGCGACAGGTAGAGAATTTCGGGACGGCGTTCCTCGAGAAGCTTTATCCCGGCATCCAACACGAACAGCGACAAATCGGCGGAGTACATATCGGGTTGAGGCTGACCGACGAAATCGAGGACATTTTCGATACCGTTCTCCGCCATGGTGCATTGATCGGCGAACTGCGACGAAAAGCTCACCGAACCACTGGACAGGTCCATATCCTTTTGAAGCTGTTCGCGAAGCTTGTCCTTGGCCGTAATGGAGGCGACCGTTACGCCGTGGCGGGAAAACTCGCTCATGATCGAATGCGTACGCAGTAATTCCGGGCCGGTCATCACCACCGGTTCGCCGGTTTCCCGGTCGAGGTAGAAATTACCCGAGATTCCATGTGTCTCCGGCTCGGTACCTGTGACGATCGACATATTGTTCGGACAGGTAAAGCTCGGCATCGAGCCCCGCGCAATTGTCGAAAACCCGTTCTTTATGAACCCTTCCGTGGCGGGAATTGCCTGCGCCTCAATTCCTTTGTCGGTGTATTCGGGATCGCTACCGTCGATGCAAACGACAACCAGCGGCGCATCGGGACGTTTGTAGGATCTTCCGTTCAATTCAATGGCATCATTGGTCATTTACAGCTCCGAAAATTCGAGGATGCGCACGCCGTGCACATCACTTCATCTTCATGACTTTGTTGCGCGCCCAAGCGGAAATGATCTCGGAAATCCCGACGAGGACGATGATCGACAAGAGAATGGCCGCGACGCGTTCCGTTTCGACCTGCAGGACATTGCGCTTCAGGTACCAGCCCATGCCGCCGGCCCCGAAAAAGCCGACGACGGTCGCCGCCCGGAACGCGACATCCCACGTGTAAATCGCGATCCCGGTCAACGCGACGCGCACTTGCGGAAACACGCCGAACACCATGACCTGGAACAGGTTGGCGCCGGTCGAACGCATGGCCTCGACCGGCCCCATGTCGATGGCTTCGATCTCTTCGGCAAACAGTTTTCCGGCAAATCCGATGCTGAAGAACGTCAAGGCCAATACGCCGGCCAGCATACCGAACCCCAGGATCGCCACAAAAATGATCGCAAAGATCATCTCGTGGACCGCCCGGCATCCCATCGTGACGAGCCGTGCAACTGGATAGACGAACTTGCGTGACGGCGTCATGTTGTAGGACGCAAACCATCCGAGAGGGACCGTGAAGAGGATGCCGTACAATGCGCCGAGATACGCCATCTGAATGGTCTCGACGACGTACTGGAGGTAGTCGGCATCCTGGATGTATTCGATATCCGGCGGATAATACCGGTTCGCCAAGGTGTCCCCCATGCGGCCGAACATGCCGAAAAGCCGGTCAAGCGGGATATTCAGATACTCGATAGAGAAAACGAGGAAAACGAAGATGCTAAGCCAGACGCCATAGGAAATCAGGGATTGCGGGTACTTGAAGCGGCTCCAGGTCAGCACCCGTCCGTCTTTGCCAAGAACGGCGGCTTTGCGGGAATTGGTCGATGACGAGGTCATTCTATCGCGCCCAATCAGATGATCGACTTGCGTGCCCAATGGGACAGCACTTCACCGATCAGAATGAGGAAGAGGATGGCGACGATCACCGACATGACACCGTGGAAGTTGAAGGTGTTCATTTGCCTGAAGAAAACGAGACCCAGCCCGCCGGCCCCGACCAGTCCGAGGACGGCGGAGCGGCGAATGTTGATTTCCCATTCGAAGATGATGACTCCGAGAACCTGAGGCAGGATCTGTGGAAGAATTCCGTAGAGCATGACCTGGAAACCGTTCCCGCCAACCGAGCGAATTGCCTCGACCGGGCCGGGATCGATATTTTCGATCGCTTCCGCGGACATCTTTGCAATGAAGCCGACGGACCGGACCCCGATCGCGAATATGCCGGCCATGGCGCCCAGACCGACGGCGGAAACAAAAAACAGCGCCCATACGATTTCGTGAATCGATCGGCTCAGGGTCATCGTGAAACGGGCCAACGGGTAGGTGACGGGCCTGAACGGCGTGATATTCAACGCCCCGAACCACGCCGCCGGAATACAAATGATTACGCCAAGAAGCGTTCCGAGGCAGGCGATCATCAGCGTTTCGATGGCCGGGGCGACAAGGTCCGGGAAAAGACTGAAGTCAAGACCAACGAATTGTCCGGCTGTTTCCAGGACGCTGGCAACGCTGCCCATCCGTTCCCAATCCGTGTCTTCGATGATCGTGACATGGACGCTCCAGATCACCAACAGGATCAGGACGACATAGATTGCCGCCATGACCATCTGCTTTTGACGGCGGCCAAGAAGAATCCCTGCGGCCAACGAAGCTCTGCGGTCCGCCGCCGCGGATGATGATGCGGACACATTCATCTCAAAGGACTTCCATCGCATAGATTTCGTCGAGCTTCGATTGATCCATCTTTTCGGTTGGACCATCGAACATCTTGATGCCGTCCTGGAGCCCGATGATCTTGTTGCAGAACTCCATCGCCAACTGGACATTGTGAATGTTGCAAAGACAGGGAACCTTGAACTCGTTGGCCATTTGTTTGATGAGGCCCATGATCTCCCGGGCGATTTTGGGGTCCAGCGCGGATGTGGGCTCATCAAGCAGCAGTATTTTCGGGTTCTGCATGAGTGCCCGGGCGATGCCCACCCGCTGCCGCTGACCGCCGGACAACTCGTCGGCCCGTTTGTCGACATGGTCGATGAGGCCGACCCGGTCCAGCAGGCGCAACGCGCGGTCGATCTCTTCGCGCGGGAACGCCCGGAACAAGGTGCGAATATTTCCGGTATAGCCGAGGCGGCCGGACAGGACGTTGTCCATGACGTTCATTCGGTTGATCAGGTTGAACTCCTGGAAGATGACGCCGATATCACGGCGCAGCATCCTGAGTTCACGTCTGGGCAATTGAGTGACCTCTTGGCCATTCAGCACGATCGATCCCGACTCCGGCTCGACGAGCCGGTTGATGCAGCGAATGAGCGTTGATTTGCCCGCGCCGCTCGGCCCGATGATCGCAAAGAAGTCATCGTGATCGACCGAAAAGGAAATGCCTTTGAGAATTTCCGGCCCCGAGGAGCTGTATCGCGCCCGCAATTCTTTGACATCGAGAATTTTCATCGTTTTCGCCTATGTCCTCGGCGTGAAAGATGAAAAACAAACCAGGAAATGGGGGGTCGGCCAAAGCGACGGGAAGATATCGCTTTGGCCGACCAATTCACCATCAGATCTTATTCTATTTCTTGCGCGCGTCCTTGGCCTTCTTAAGGTCGCGAATGATGTTGTAGTCCTTCGAGCTCATGGGAACGAACGTGTTCGACTTCACGTTATTGAGGAAATTCTTCGCTTCGGGCGCATCTTTCAGCCCGAGGAAGGTGTCCCGAATAGCCGCTTTCACGTTATCGCAAAGCGTATTGCGATAGACGAAGGGGTCCTGAGGAATGGGATCGGATTTCCAAAGAACGTTCACCTGGTCCAGGCTGGCCTCGCCCTTGTTGACGACGTTGTCGAATCGGTGAGACGCGACAAAGGCCGCATCGACTTTTCCCTTGATAACGGCCACGGCGGACAGTTCGTGGCTGCCGGTGTAGGCGACCTTCCCGAAGTATTTGTCCAGGTCTTCGCCGATAACCTTGGAAAAGGAGACCCGCGGCATCAGGTTGCCGGACGTGCTGCCGGGATCGGTCAAGCCGAGCGTGGAGCCTCTCAAGGACTTGATAGAGGTGAACTTCGACCCCTTCTTCGAAATCAGCACGCCGCGGTAACCCGGACCTTCTTCCTGCAAATGCCCTGGTTTCTTTGCGTAAGTCGCGAAAACTTCGACACTGGGATCCTTGGAGTTCGCGATGACGTAGGTATAGGGTCCGAGCACCGCGACATCGACGAATTTGCTGAGCAGTCCTTCAACGACCGAGGCGTAGGATGTCGGCATGAAGAATTCGATCTTCTTCCCCGTCTTCTTTGCCATGCGATCCGTCACGGGCTTGTAGAGCTCCAACTCCGCAACGGATTCCTCCGTCGGGATCATGGCAAAAGTCAAAGACTTCGGATTCTCGCACGCTGCATGGGCGGATGTGACACTGACGGCGGATAACACGATCGCTGCAAAACCCGACGTCATGGCTCCGGCAACGAAGCGGCGCGACCGGCTGGGAATGCTGTGCGCTCCATTTATAGACTTCATTGAAGACCTCCATATTTTGGCTGTTTGTCATTCGCTTATTCGTTTCGGCAAGCACATTGCTTCGCGAAACTCGAGCCGAGGCAAAAAAGGAAATTCGGCTCTCAGTTGACTGGTGACCGCCGGCATTCGTCCGGCTTCAATCCAGGAGCTTTTCTCTTTTGCCGATGACTTTGCAGGAAAACTTATGTATAGAATAAATTCTTTTTATATATGAATTCAATAGATTGACTATATGCTTTATACCCAACTCAGGTCATTTCACGCGGTCGCGACGGAAGGCGGATTTACAGCCGCATCGCGGGCCTTGAACCTTAGTCAGCCGACAATCACGACCCAGGTTCGAGACCTTGAAAACCTCTTCAATGTCGAACTGTTTCACCGTCAAGGCCGGCGTGTGCTATTGACCGACACGGGAACCGAACTGTTCCAGATTTCCCGGCAGATTATCAATCTGGAGGCGGATGCGAGGGACCTCTTGAATGCCCATGGCGGGTTTCACGCCGGGACATTGCGTGTCGGCGCGGTCGGTCCATACCACGCAACCGAAATGCTCAGTGCGTTCAATGCGAAGTATCCCGATATCACGATTTCGGTCGCTGTCGGGAACTCCAAAATTACCGTTGACCGGCTTCTCGACTACGCGGTCGACGTCGCGATTCTGGCGCACGTGGAAGACGATCCACGGGTATTTGCCACACCGTTCAGCCGTCACCCCATCATCGCCTTCGTAAACAAGCAGCATGAATTTGCCGGCCGCAGGCAAATTGGACTCGAGGAGATGGAAGGCCGCGGTTTCGTACTCAGGGAACGCGGCTCGACAACCAGACTGGCTTTCGAAGAGGCCCTGGCTGCCGCCGGGGTCGGCATCAACGTCGTCATGGAGATCGGCAGCCGGGAAGCGATTTGGCTCGCCGTCGCACGCGGCATTGGGATCGGGGTTGTTTCGGACGTCGAATTCATTCCCCACGAGGATTTGCACCCGATAGAAATTATTGGCGCCGAGATATACACGACCGCGCACCTGACGTGTCTGACGGAACGGCGAAACTCGAGATTGATCAGTGCGTTTATCGAAACGGCGCAGAATGCCGAAGCGCCGCACCCCGGATATCTGGAAAGCCTTTGGTCGTCTTCGCCGACGGCAGGTTCTTGAACGGCGGGCGTTTCTTGCCGCAGATTCGAATTCCGGACACGGAGGAAATTCCCCGTACCTTCCCTGCCTGACCGGAGGAAAGCCGGGTCTCACGTCAAAAGGCGTGCCGGTCCTACCGTCTGCTTTCCGCCTTTTTCAGAAAGGCGGTGATTACCTCCGCCAGCCTCGGCTCCGCGTCACGCCATTCCTGAACATCCCATTCCTGCAGCAGTTGGTCCTCGGGCAGCAGTCTGACCACGCCTTCGTGCAATTCGCAGTTGGGAAAGAGCTGCGCCGTCTTTCGCGCCGTCTCCGGTGTATGGACGACGTCGTTCCCCGCGACCAGGCAGACGGGGCAGGTTATCGCACCCAGTTGCTCCTCCGTGGCCCCGACGATAGGCAGCGAGGCCGATTTCAGGAACGCCTCGCGCCAAATCTCCATCGCCTCGATAAAGGCGTCGACCTCCATCCCCAGGATGTAGTCCCGGTTCGACGGCCGCGCCGCGATGAGTTCGGCGAAATGCTCGGATTCGGCGACCGCTTCCATGCCGCCCTCTTCGGCAAGCTCCATGTACTGGCCGTAGTAGTTCTGGGAAAGCCGCTCGACGGCGTGCTGGCCGCCGGTCACCCGCCAGAGCAGAAGGCCCGACAGCGCTTCCGGATGACGGATGGCAAACAGGATAGCGAGCCGCGCGCCCGAGGAAGATCCGCCGGCATAGAGTTTCTCCTCACCCAGGAAATTCGCCAGGGCGTGCAGGTCGTCGGCCCAGAGCGCGTACTCGGACTCCGAGCCGCCGAACACCACATCCGACTTGCCGCAATTTCGGCGGTCGTGGAGCAGCACGCGATAGCCGTCGGCGGCCACGGCTTTCGATAGGTCGACGAGTTCGCTGAAGGACCGGCGGCTGCCCGGCGTCAGCGCGACAAGCGGCCCGCCGTCGCCGATGATTTCGTAATTGATGTGAACTCCCTGGATATTGGCTTCAGGCATCTTTTTTCCCTCGGGCTGACCGGTTGGGAGGCCGATACTCCCCGGGGCCGCTCCTTGCGTTAGATCGGCTCTAGGGTTTCAGGGGCAGCTCTCCGTCGGGAAGCATTTCGAAACAATTGAGTACCATGGCGACATAATTGTAGTAGCCGAGAACACCGATCAGTTCGACCAGCCCCTGCTCACCGAGTTCGTCCAATGCGGCTTGATAGGTATCGTCGCCGACCTGGTGATTTTCCATCAACTCCATGGCCAGGTTATAGACCACTTCCTCGTCGCGGTTGACGAAGCGAGGGCGCTGCCGCGCCTCGATGGCATCGGCGATCGCCGGATCGAGGCCGGCCTTCAGCGCCAGCGGATAGTGGGCCCACCATTCGATCTGCGCGGTCCATTTTCGGGACACCAGCAGAATGGTGAATTCGGTGATCCGGTTGGGGAGGCAGGAGGAGAAGCGCAGGAAGGCGCCGACCTTCTGGCTGAGGTCGCCGAGTTCGGGGCTGCGAAACCAGGGCACCATCGGCCCCGCGATGCGCCCGCGCGGCCCGGACATGACGTTGTCGTACATTTCCTTCTGAGCTGGGGTCATCTGATCGAGGGGGATCGGCTCCATCCGTGCCATTCAAGGGCTCCTTTCTGTCCTGAACTGCGGTCAATTCCGTTTTCATGCCTAAAAGGGCTCGTGATCCTTCAACGCCGGTACGACCCGTTCACCGAACAGCCGGATCGACCGCGTGAGATATTCTATGCGGGCTGCACGGATCGGGCCTGATGAAAATCGCCCTACGCCATTCCGACCGGCTGTTGCCGTCCCAGCGCGTCGTCGGGCCGGCTGTCGATCATGTCGGTGAGCGTTTCCCTGAGGCCTTTGTGCGCCGGGTCGTCGTATAGGTTTTCCATTTCGTTCGGATCGTTCTCGAGGTCGTACATTTCACCGGCGCCGGAATGCAGGTCCACCGTGAGTTTCTCGCTCTCCGTCCTGACCGTCCGGAGGTCCAGACTTACGCCTGCGCGGTTGGAATGGAGATCCCATTCATTGTAGGCGAAATCGCGGCTGCTGTCCGTCCCCTCCAGCAATCCGCGCATGGAAGTTCCGTTTTGGCTCAGCCCCGGCCTCACGCCCGCATAGTCGGCGAATGTCGACGCGATATCCAAGGTTGACGCCGGCGCGTCCACGGTGGCGTTTTCCCGGATACCCGGCCCTCGGGCGATCATGCCGACCCGCAGCAGCCCTTCATAGTGCATCGGGCCTTTCAGGATGAGGCCGTGGTCCCCCAGCCAGTCTCCGTGGTCGGACGTGTAGATGACGATAGTGCTGTCCGCGATCCCCAGTTCGTCGAGCTTGTTCAGGATGCGTCCCACATTGTGATCGATGAGCGACAGCATGCCATAGGTGTTGGCGACAATTTCGCGCAACTGGTCATCGGTTTGGGGTTGAATACGGCTGTACCCGGTCCGGATGGCCGCATGGGTTTCGCTGCCGGTCGGTTTGCTCTCCAGGACCGCCCGATGCCACCATGGCCGGCGTTCGAAGTCCCGGGTGCGGTGCGCCGGCAGGTCCACGTCTTCCGGCCGGTGCAGGTAGGACCAGGGTTCCGGACAGTCGAACGGGTGGTGCGGATCCGGGAAACTGATCCAGGCGGCAAACGGTTTGTCCCGCCTTTGTTCCAGCCAGCCGATGGACCGGTCCGCGACCCAATTGGAATTGTGCCAGGCCGTCGGCAGCCGGGAATGAAGGGTTTGCGCCGCGCCTTTGGTGTCGCGCGCATTTTCCGCATATAGACGGATTTTTTCCGCCCCTTTGCCGTCCGCGTGGAACCAGCGCTCGTAGTGTTGTCCCTTCGGGGGCGTCTCCGGCGGAAAATGGTTGTGGCCGACGAGCACCAGTTCCACATGCTCGAAGCCCATATACGGCCCATACCAGTCTTCCCCGTATTCGGCGGAAGAGACCAGACATTCAGGGGTGCCGGTCGGCTCGAAGGTCAAAAAGCTGGCGAAGTGCGCCTTGCCGATAAATGCCGTGTCATATCCGGCGCGGCCCAGGCTCCCGGCGAAGCCTTTTTCGCCGGTCGCCGGGTCGAGGTCGATGCCGTTGTCGTGAACCCCGTGTGTGCGCGGAAGCTGGCCCGTCAGGATCGAAGCTCTGGCGGGCTGGCAGACCACACAGGGGGTGATGGCGTTTTTCAGCCATGTGCCGTCGCGGCGGAATGCGTCCAGATGCGGGGTCGACACCCGGCGGCCGGCAAACCCGTAACAGTCGCCGCGCTGCTGGTCCGAGGTGATGAGCAACAGGTTCGGGCGGTCCGGATGGTTCATTTGCTTTCAGGCTCCACTTGGGGCGCGTGCGGTTCACGCGCGGTTCACGAGCGATTCAGGCCTCAACCATCGTACAGGAACGGTTTGGTGAGCCGGATGCCGGCCTTCTTCTCTTCGTAGAACCCCTGCGGCTTGTATTCGTCCGTGTGCATATAGCATTCGATGGAGGCCCGGTCCGACCCGTCCTCGAAGGTGAATATCCGGGAATGGGGCATGGCGTGGTCCTTGACGAACCACCGGGTCAGGGCCGCCACGTTGACGAATGTCGTGCCGCCATATCGGGTTTCGATATGGCTTTTGTCGCCGTGGGTGTCGTCCGGGTTGGTATGGGTGTGCCCGCCGAGCCAGAAATCCAGTTTGCCGGGATTGTCCTCGAGCCACCTCTCGAACAGGCCCGAGCGGTACTTGCCGCCGACCCAGCAAAGATAGCTCGCTTCCCGGGGCGTGCCCTCCGGGTAATAGCCGTGATAGTCGGTGGTCCACTGTTCGTCGGCATTCCTTTTCATGCCTTCCCAGTCGCCCGTCGCGACGGTGGTCTCGTGGAGAAGGTAGTGATGCGCGGCGATGATGATCTTGTCCCGGTGATTGGACTCGATTTGGTCCGCCCACCAGTCGAAGGTTTCCCGGGTGACGACCCCGCCGGGATTGCCGCCCAGTTCTCCGCGCCCCTTCTCCTGGGCCATTTCGTTGACGTCGCTCATCATTAGGACGCGAATATTGCCCACGTCGAAGTAATATCGCTCGAACGTGCCGGTGACGGGGTAGGGCATGCGGGCGGCATCGACTCCCGAGGTCCCGGTGTTTTCGCCCATGGGATCGATAAATTTGCGGAACCAGGCGCCTTCCGCTTCGTCCGGCGCGTTTCGGTCGTGGTTGCCGCACAGGGTGTAAATGGCTTCCCGCGGATGCTTGCCGAGGGCGCCGAACTGGCGGACGATTTCTTCTCCCTCCTCGTCCGTCGGCAGGCCGAAGGCGGCCGAAAAGTCGCCGACATTGATTCCGAAGTCCCAATCGATGTCCCGCTCCACCTGGCGGATGGCATCGCCCAGGCTCTCGCGGCCGTTCGCCTTGTCGTACGACACATGGGAACAGCCGGAAGCCCAGATGCGAAGTCTTCGGGCCGTCACGCCGACGCCTCGAGACGCCGCCTTCTGGCGGTATAGACAAGGACGCCGATGGCCAGGAGCATGAGGATCGTGGCGACCGGGGTGCTGAACAGAAAAAAGGGATCGTTCCCGCTGGCGCTGAAGGCCCGCCGCGCGCTCAGTTCCAGCTTGTCGCCGAGAATGAAGGCGATGACGAAGGGGAGGGGCGAAATCTCGAGTTTCCGCATGGCGTAGCCCAGGACCCCGAACCCGAGCGCGAACCAGATCGCTTCCAGCCGGGTTTCCTGGATATAGATGGCGGTTAAGGTCAGCAGCAGGACCGAAGGCAACAGCATCTGTTTGGGGATGCGGATCATGATCCCCATGGTGCGCATGAACAGTCCCCCGATGGTCCAGTTCAACACGTTCGCGAAGGCCATGGCGGTAAACAGGCCAAAGGCGATCACCAGCTCCGGATTGACCGTGTCCGTGGTGAATTTGAACACGGCGGGTCCCGGCACGAAACCGCCGATGCTTTCGGCGGCCAAAATCAGAAAGACCGCGGCCGCATTTCCGGGAATGCCGAGGGACAGTACGGGGATCAGGTTCGCGCCCGAAACCGAGGAGTTGGCGGCTTCGGTGGCGGCGATGCCCTGCGGGGCGCCGGTGCCGAAATCCTTATCATCCGGGCTCTTGCGTTTTTGGTGGCGTGATTTGCCGACGGTGTACCCCAGTGTCGCGGCCAGGGTCGATCCGATGCCCGGCAAGGCGCCGATGGCCGTCCCGATCACTGCGGAGCGCGAAATATAAGGCATGAGACGCCGGATATCCCGCCAATGGAGGCCCTGATCGCCGCTTTCCCGAACCGCCGAAAACGATCCGGTTTCGCGCTTCTCCCGCAGGAGATTGTCGATCCCTTCGAAGACCGCGCCCAGGATCAGTACGCCCAGCACGGCGGTGGTGATTGGAAACCCGCGTGCAAGCTGATCGGTTCCTAGCGACAGCCGCGGATAAAAATCCTCACCGGTCCCGATGAATACGGCGAGCAGACCTAGTCCGGTGGAAATCAAGCCTTTTGCCGGCGATCCCCCGATCACGGCGGCGATGAAACTGAGGGAGAGGATCAGAAGGGCGGTTTTCTCCGGGAGGTCCAAATGGGCCTCGATGATGATGGCCAGAAAGGGCGCGCAGACGAACAGGACCAGATCCGAGAACGTATCGCCGGACGCCGAGGAGAAATGGGCAATGCGAAGAGCCTTCTTGGCTTGCCCGTTCTGCGCCATGGGAAATCCGTCCAGGGTGGTCATGTAGGCATCCGGCGTGCCCGGCGTATTGAACAGGATGGCCGGCACGGCGCCCCCGACGGTCGCTCCTTTCATGATCCCGATCAGGAATCCCAGAACCGGCAGCAATGCCGATGCGTGATAGCCGAAGCTCGAGAGAAGGAGCGGCAGGGAGATCGCCATGGCGACCGGGCCCGCCAGTCCCGGCGTCGCCCCCACCATGATGCCGAGCAGAAATCCGGCGAGCACCATGGCGATGTTGATGGAGATTGGAATGCCGAATACGGAAAACAGCTCGGACCCCAGAAAGAATGCCAGGATTCCCTGGAGAATGTAGTCGCCGACACCCATCAGACGTCACCGTTCGGCGGCAACAGCAGATCGTCGAACGGAACGTCGAAGATCAGGATCAGGGCGATGACGACGGCGACGGCTATGCCGAGGTTTTTCCGGGTTAATCCGCCCTCCGCCTGGGTCATCAGACCGGCAACGACAAATATGCCGCCGATGAAATACCCAATGAACTTCCAGGGCGCCGAATCCCGGAGAAGCCTGTACTTCAAGTCATCCCCGGTCAGCCAATTGACGACGTCGACGGTGAGCGGGCCGGTAAACCGCATGATCAGAAAGCCGGCGACGATTATGGCCGCCGAAATTCCGATGAAACGCACGTTTTGCAGGGTAAGGACCGGCTGATCGGGTGACCGGCGCTCGACAAAAAGGAGAAGCAGGCCGCCGATCGCGATGAACACCGCCGCCGTGACGGGCGCCAGGCTGTCGCCGATCTGAACGCGCCGGCGGACTTGTTCCACGACGCCGGAATCGACGTCGAGAGGCACCCAGACGAAGGCGACCAGCGCCGCCGCCAGAACGCAGAGCCCGCCCAGGATGGCGTTGCTGTTGGAGCGGTTGTCCACCAGGGATGCTCCGATATTCGAGGTTTCGAGGGTCCGGATGCCGTCCGGACCCTCGATCATGGCGTTCTACTGGCTGACGGCCTTCGCAAGCTTGCCGGCGTTGTCATACCCCTGCTGGAGATGAGCATCCAGTTTCTTGCCGACAATGGTGACCGAACCGCCGAATATCCGCTTGATGATCTTCGCGACCTTCTGGTTGGGGTCGTTCACGATCCCGGCGATGGCATTGCCCAAGGCTTCTTGCGCCGCGGCAGGCATGCCGCCCGGGCCGACGAAGACGAACTGCCCGTCGGCATTGAAGTTGACCCCGAGGTCGCTGAGCTTCGGCGCGCTGGGCGTCGCGTTGAGCGGCTTGGAGAGGGCCGAGGCCAGTTCGACCAGGTCGCCGGCCTTCACGCCCTTGGCCTGCGGACCGGCAACGTAGCCCACGTCCACGTCGCCTGCGTTGATGGCGTTCAGCACGGCGATTCCGCCCCGGTAGGAGACGATGTTGAACTTAACGCCGTTGGCCTTTTCCAGCAGGTAGGTCAGGTCGGCCAGCCGGGGACTCATGGTCCCGAGGCGGATCTTCTTGCCCGCCTTCGCGGCCGCGATCACGTCGCGCATGGATTTCCAGCCGTCCTTGGTCCGGCCGATGATGCCGAGCTGGAAGCCCGCCGTGGTCGAGAGGCCGGTAAAATCGGATGCCTTGAGGCGGGATTTGGAGGTCGCCAGGTTGTAACCCAGCGATTCGGTCACCGCCATGCCGATGGCGGTGCCGTCGTTGGGCTGCTTGGAGAGGGCGTTCAGCATGTTGACGCCGCCCTTGCCGGTGACCTGTTCCGGGATGAACTTCCAGCCCATCTTGCTCTCGAGGGCCTCCGCGATCAGCCGCGCCTGGGTATCGGCGCCGCCGCCCGCCCGGAAGGCGATCAGCATTTTGATGGGGCCCGGGGGCGACCAGTTTGCCGCCAGGGCCTCCGCCGTCATCATGGTAAGGGCGAACGCGCCCACCAGCATTTTGAAGGTGTGTTTCATTGGAACTTGTCTCCCTGTCGTCGTGGGTTCGAACTAGTGATTTTCTTGCTTACCGGCCAACGCTATCCCCGTAGTGTTGACCCGTCAACATTATAATTGACACGCCGTCATCTCCTGGCAGGATGATTATGTCATGGATGAGAGAGTAGCCTCTAAGCGGGGGGAAACACAGATGGATTCTCCGCCGCTGGACCAGATGATTTCCTTCAGGGTGTCCCGGCTTCAATCCAAGTTGAATGCCCAGGCCATCAAAATCCTGAAGGCGCATGCCGACCTCACGCCCACCCAATGGCGGGTCCTGGTGATGCTGGAGACCCAGGGCGAATGCACATCGTCCGAGATCGCCCGCACGACCCAGTTGGACAAGGGCCTCCTGAGCCGGACCATCAAAGGCATGATGCAAAGCCGGTTGATCAGGGGACAGCCGTCAAAGACCAACAAACGCCACATGTTGTTGCGTCTGACATCGGCGGGACGCGAGGCTTACGAGCGGGCGCGCCCCTCCATGCAGGAACGTCACGACCTGCTTCTGAACAACCTGTCCGCGCAGGAGCGCCGGACGATGTTCGACGTATTCGACAAGCTGGAGGAAAGCATCAGCGGTGCTGGCGCCGTTGCGGGAGAAACCAAAGGCCGGCGTGACGGCCGATGATTCAGCGTTCGCCGAAATTCATGTAACTCAATACCGCCGCCCTCAGGCCGTTTCGCAATGATTTGTCCCGCGTGGAAAAGACGTGGTAGTCGTTGACGAGGTCGTTCTGCAGCACGCCGACGATCATCTGAAAACAAAAGCTGAGACGCCGCCGCGCTTCCTTCGGTTCGTATCCTTCGAACGCGTTCTCGAAGGCCCGGTGATAATTCGCCATGATCCCTCTCGCGGAATCGCGCATGGGCGCCCACGGATCGTCGGGCTCCAGAATCCTGAGAAGGCTCTCCCGCAACACGCCCCGGTAACGGCTGGTAAACAGGTCCGACATGAGGTCGACCAGCTCCTCCAGTCCCTTTCTGGGCCCCAGCTTTTTCAGCGCCTCGATCGAAACCCGCCGGTCAATTTCCACATTGCAGGCGTGGATGGTCGTGACGCGGAGAGCCCGGAAGTAGGCTTCCTTGTCCTCGAAACGGGTGTAGAAGCTGCCGACGGAGCAGCCGCACAATTTCGCCAATTCGGGTATCGTCACATGGCCGAGACGTTCTTCGTTCAGCAAATCGATTCCCGCGTTGATATATGAATCCCGGATGCGGACGCTGCGCGCCTGGTTCGCTTCCAGGACGCCTGCGACATTCTCCAGAAAGCCGGTGAGAGGCGTGTCCTTGTCTTCAAAATTCATTTCGGTGCTACTCGCGGGTTATAGAAACAGAAGGGCGGTTGCCGGCCAGAACGTCACGACCATGAGAACGCAGAATATCAGGGCGATGAAAGGCAGGACGGCGTAGCAGATTTCCAGGAACTTCTCGCGGAAGGCGGTCATCGCGACGATCAGGTTGAGGCCCATGGGCGGGGTCAGGAACCCGATTTCGAGGTTGATCACCATGATGACCCCGAAATGTATGGGATCTATGCCGAAGGCGACCGCCGGCACCAGCAGAAGCGGGGCCAGGATCAAAATGGCCGAGATGACATCGAACAGAAAGCCGACCACCAGAAGCAGCAGGTTGACGGCCAGCAGGAACGCGATCTTGTTCTCGGTTATGGTGGATATCCAGATCGCCAGCTGATCGGGCACTTCCTCGATGGTCAGGATGGTTTTGAGGCTGAGGGCGACGGCGACGATCGGGAACAGCATGCCGAGCAGTTTCGCCGTGTCGACGGCCGTGTGGTAGAAGTCGACGGGCTTCAGCTCCCGGTGAATGAATATCTCGACGAACAAGGCGTAGACGAGGGCCACGGCCGCCGCCTCGGTCGGCGAAAAGAAGCCGGAGTAGATGCCGCCCAACAGGATGACGGGCAGCATGGCGGACCATCCGCCCCGGGCCAGGGCCGTCAGGACCTCGTTCAGGTCGAACGGTTCCGCCGGCATGTGCCGGTTTACCCAATAGGAGTAGATCGCCAGGACGACCGCGATCATCACGCCGGGAATGATGCCGGCGATGAACAGATCGGCGATGGAGGTCTCCGTAACGATGCCGTAGAGGATCAGCGGAATGGAGGGCGGAATTACGATGCCGAGGGTGCCGCCGGAGGTCAGCGCCCCGAGGGCAAACCTCTTCGGATAGCCGTGCTGCAGCAGGGCCGGATAGAGGATCGTGCCGACCGCCAGAAGCGTCACCGGGGACGATCCCGATATGGCGGCGAAAATTGCGCACGACAGAATGGTCGCGACGGCCAGTCCGCCGGGCAGGGGCCGGGTGACGCTGATGGCGAGGTCAATCAAGCGGCGCGCGATGGACCCGCGGGTCATGATGGAGCCGGCCAGCAAAAACATCGGAATGGCGAGCAGCAGGGAATTGTCCAGGCTGATCCAGATATCCTCGGCCAGGTATTCCAGCTGTCCGTCGCCCCAGACCAGGTGAACGTACGCCGCCGCGCCGATCAGGATCACGATGATGTTCTGGCGCAGGGCGAGCGCCAGCAGGACGAGGACGAGGAGGATGATTGCGGCCACGGCTAGCCCACCTCCCGCTCTTTCGCCGGCTGGAGGTCCGGGCGGACGGCGAAGGCCAGATGTTTCACCCCGGAAGAGATGAACGCATAGGGAATGATCAGCTGCAGCGGCCAGACGACGAAATAGAGGACCGGCGCCCTGTCTCCCGCATCCATGGAAATCTCGACGAACGTCCAGGCCACATACCCGGCGCCGAAGAAGAAGACGGCGGAAAGGGCATTTCCGGCCTGCGACGTCCAGGGCTCGAACCGTTTCAGGATGAAATCCAGAAACTCCGGACGGAGGTGGGTGTTGTCCGAAGTTGAGAGCGTGAAGCCGAGAAAGCCCGCCAAAATGGCGCCGTAAACGGCCAGTTGTTGAGCGCCCAAAATGGCGGTCTCGAACAATTCACGGCCAATCACGTCGGCCATGAGAAGAATGGCGACGGCCGCGTATGCGGCCGACGCCACTGAAGCTTCGATGAGCCTAAGCCACCTTAGTGCTCGTGCCAGCATGTTCCTGCTCTAGGAGCAGGCCGCCTTCGCTTTCTGGATGGCTTGCCACTTGGCGCCGGCCGCTCCGCCCATCTCCTTCAGGATGATCTCCTGGGCCTTGGGCGCGACGGATTTCCATTTTGCCAGTTCGGCATCCGTCAGATTGATGATCGTCGCGCCTTCCTTTTGCGCTTTCTTGATCAGCGCGCCTTCCGCGCCGCGGATGATCTTCCGCAGTTCCAGGAAGACCGGCGCGGCCTCGTTGATCCAGCCTTGTTCCTGCTTGGACAGCTTGTCCCAGGTGCGCTTCGAAATGATGACGCCGCCGACCTGGTGCTGGTGGCGGGTCAGCGTGATGTGCGGCGCAACCTTGGGATACCCGACGACGATGCCGAAAACGGAAAGCTGCGTCGCGGCGGTGACCTGCCCGGTCTTGAGGGCCGGAATGGTGTCCTTCGGGCTCAGCGGCACGGCGGTGCCGCCGGCGGTCTGGATGAACTTGGAATCGGTCACCGACGGCGCCGTCCGGATTTTCACGCCGGCCAGGTCAGCCGGCACGCGGACGCCGTTCTTGCTGTAGACGACCTGAAAGCCGACTTCCATCCAGGAAAGCGTCCGGATGCCGGCACCGGCAAATTCCTTGCCGAAGGTGGACAGCAGGTGATTGTCCGCCACGCAGTCGAACTGCTTGGCGCTATTGAAGGCGTAGGGTGACGCGAGCAGGCCGAATTCCGGGACCAGCAGGGACACGGCCGTATTGGACATGACGCCCATGTCGATCCGCCCCCGGGCGATTTGCTTTACGACGTCCTGCTCGCCGCCGAGCTTGGACGCCATGAACGCCTTGATGGTCAGCTTGCCGCCCGACACTTCGTTGACTTTGTCGACGAACTTCTGAGCCACCGCGCCCCAAGGCGATTTCGGCGGCGGCGCCATGCTGAGGCGGAGTTCCTTGGCAACGGCGGATGCCGAAAACGACATCACGGCGACCGCCATGATACCGGCCATTAATTTCGAATTGGTTTTCATCCCTTGAGCCTCCCGTCAGGTTTTTGAATCAGGGTTCGGTGACAGTATGAAAATGCGATTCGGGAGTCAATGAAAATGAATATGAATTCATTTTCATTGACAGGGACGATTCCATGCCGGTAGTTTATGGGCACGGTCAACAAGGATAAAACGAAGACCGGGAGACCGTCCCTCTCATCAGCAGCGAGGAAATGTTATGAGAGTTGTCGACAATAATCTGCGCCAGACGACGGAGGATATCGGCGGACCCCTATCCGAAGAGGCGGCCGGCGGGACGCGGAAGGACAAGCAGTCCGAGAAACGGAAGCCGCGCGCGGCCGGGAAAACAAGGAAAAGCGCGGCGGTGAAATCCGAACCGGCCGACAAGGCCCGCAAGACCGGTTCCCTATTGAAGATCAGGGACAATGACGCCGACCAGGCGGTCCAGGACATAAAATCCCTCGACACCATCAAGGACGCCCGGCCCGACCGGAAGGCGAAAGCCGGCCTCCGTATCCGCTTGAATGTCTCCGGCCAGAAGAAGGAGAAAATCAAACGCAAGTCCATCAAGGTGATGCCGGCGGACGAGATCGGATACAAGAAGCTGTTCACAAAATTCGAAGAAGCCTTCACGCTTCAGGACCTCAAGACCATCGGCGAGTGCCTGTCCCCGGCCGTTCAGTGGCACCTTCCCAACGGCAAGGTGATCTATGGGCGGAAGGAAGTCGTCCAGGAAATGGAGCACCGCTTCGCCATGCCCGACGGGCCCAGGTTCTCCGCCTCGGTTTGGAAGTTCCTGGGCACGATCGTCCACCAGACCTATGAGGTCGAGTATCTGGGGCCGGACGGAAAGTGGCGCAAATCCAGGGGTTTCGACGTATACGAGATCGGCGACGGCCTGATCGTCCGAAAAGACGCCTACTGGAAAATGATCCCCTAGGAAATCGGTAGGAGGGAAATGCCGTGAAAATCGAGTCCGCCGCGGGTGAATTCGAGTTCGATATCGAAAGGCTGAAGATCGAAGGCGGCGACGTCGTCATCGTCGGCAAGATGGGGGTCTGGGAAGCCGAGACCCTCATGAGCCGGGACGACATGCGGAAGATGCTGGGCATGACGCTCGGGAAGCCCGCGTTCTGGGGCTACATGATCAAACTCGTCTTTTCCGGGAAGTCCGGAAACCAGGGGAAGGCCGGGCAGGAGACCGCCGGTGAGTGACCACAAGCCTTCCAACCTGCCGCCTCAGGCGGAGGCGGCATGGGATTTTCCGCTGTTTGACGCCATCATGGGGCGCCGGTCGCGGCGGTTCGGCCTCGGCATGGAAATGACGTCGGGCCCGTTCCAGTACAAATCGAACAAGGAGCCCGTCGGGCTCGACGATCTGGAAACGGCCATGCTGGTGGCCGCCGCCACCGCGACCACGGGGCCCATTCTGGCCGAAACCGAACTTCCCGGCGGCATGGTCAAGACCATCGGCAAACCCTATCCCTCCGCCATGGGCTCGCACCGGGCCCGGCTTTTCTTCACCAATGACGACGGCGTCTACGTGATCAACGCCGATCAGGCGAAGATGACGAAAATGCGGGAATACGAAGGCGCGGACGACCGCGAGAAAATCCTCGGTTTCTACGACACCTTCGTCGAGAAGCTGGATGACGGCCGCATGGATCTGCCGCCCGTGGAGCCGGGTGTCTGGCCTCACAATCAGTGGGTCTGCAACCGTCCCGGCTCGACCCTGTTCATGCCGGTCATCGACGTGACCAAGGACATGATCAAGCTGATCCTGAATTTCTGCGATGCCGAGGCCGGCCGCTATTCCGGGGAGGAGGGGGGCTACTTCCTGGTCGACGACCGGAACGGCATGGCGCCCTGCGGCAACGAAAAATGGGTCGAAAGCGGCTTTCTCGCGAAAAGGAAGGTGATGACCCTGTCGCGGCTCGAGAAAATCCTGTCGGACGGGATGCTGGCGGAGGGCGCGTTCATGGCCCAGTTGCTGGCGCTGGCCATGCAGGCAACCGGGATCGGCGGCTGGGTCTATGGCGGGTTCTCTTCCACGGTCGTGCTCGGCGGGACGCCTGCCTGCAAGGGGCTCGGATTCAGGTTTATCCAGTCCAAGACGGATCCGTTCCCCATCCCCGTGGGCCGGCCCGGCGTGTTCGAGGCCTTCTGCCCCCCCAACTACCCGACCATGGACGAAGCCGTCGACGCGGCCATCGCGGGCGCGACGCAGACCATGGACGAGTGGGAAGCCAAGGGCATGGTCAAGCCGCATCTCTCCCCCAATTCGGAATTCGACGCCGCAACGCCCCAGGCGTCCGCCAACGGGGTTCAGTGCGTCAAGGACATCTGCAACTATATCCACGAAACCTATGGGCAGTTTCCGGCCACGGTGGACCCCATACAGATGAGCCTGTTCATCCAGGCCCACCATTTGGATCTCGATTTCTACGACCGGCAGATGAAGCCGGGCGCATACTCGGAAACCCACAAGAATCACTTCCGCGACTGGCATGGCGGCCAGGAACCCGGAACCACCGATTGAAGGAGGAAGATCATGGAACCGTTCCGCCTGATCATCGACGGCAAGAAGGTGCCGACCAGGCAGCTGTTCGAGGTGCTGAACCCGGCCACCGAAAAAGTCATGGGCCTGGCCCCCTTGGCAACCGAGGACGACGTCAACGACGCCGTCGCCGCGGCCAAAACCGCCTTCAGGAAATGGCGCGACGTGCCGGAAAGGAAGCGTCAGGTCGCGTGCGAAAAAATCGCCGAGAAACTCGAGCAGAACGCCGAGGAACTGGCGCAGCTGCTGACGGCGGAACAGGGCAAGCCGCTCAACGGCCTCGGCTCCCGCTGGGAAATCGGCGGCTCCGTTGCCTGGACCCGATACACGGCCGGCCTGTCGCTGCCCATGAAGGTCCTGCAGGAAAACAACGAGGGCCGGGTGGAGCTGCACCGGCGGCCGATCGGCGTGGTGGGGTCCATCCTGCCGTGGAATTTCCCCGTGCTGATCGGTATCTGGCACATCATCCCGGCGGTTCTTTCGGGCAATACGGTGGTGTGCAAGCCCTCGCCCTATACCCCGCTGACCACCCTCCGCGCCGTCGAACTGATGAACGAAATCCTGCCCAAGGGCGTCGTCAACTGCATCACCGGCGATGACGGCCTTGGACCGGTCATGACGTCCCACGAGGACATCGGGAAAATCGTCTTCACGGGGTCCTGCGGCACCGGACGGAAAATTTACGCCAATGCCGCCGAGACCATGAAACGCATGACCCTTGAACTGGGCGGCAACGATGCCGGAATCGTTCTGCCCGACGTCGATCCGCGGCAGATCGCCGAAGGCCTGTTCTGGGGCGCCTTCATAAACGGCGGGCAGACCTGCGCGGCGCTGAAACGCCTCTATGTGCACGACGACGTCTATGACGAAGTTTGCGAAGAGCTGGTCAAATTCGCCCGCAAGATGCCCATGGGGAACGGCATCGAGGATGACGTGGTGATCGGTCCCGTGCAGAACCTCAAGCAATACGGCATCGTCTCGGATCTCGTCGAGGACGCAGAGAAGAAGGGCCGGGTCCTGCTCGGCGGCAGCAAAAAGCTCAAGAAAAACGGCAAGGGCGAAGACAGGGGGTATTTCTATCCGCTGACCATAATCGCGGACCTCGAGAACGGCGACCGGCTCGTCGATGAAGAGCAGTTCGGCCCGGCCCTGCCGATCATCCGGTACAAGTCCGTCGAAGACGCCATCGAGAAGGCCAATGACAATCCCAACGGCCTCGGCGGCTCGGTCTGGTGCCGGGACATCACCGAAGCCAAACAAGTGGGCGCGAAATTGGAGTGCGGCTCGGTATGGATCAACAAGCACGGCATGATCCAGCCCAACGCCCCCTTCGGCGGCAGAAAGTCGTCGGGCGTCGGCGTCGAGTTCGCCGAGGAAGGCCTCGCCGAGTACACGGATATCCAGGTCATCTTTTCCTAGCCGGACGCCTCGGAAGACCCGGCCGCGATCGCGAGATGGCCTTGTTCGATCTTCCCGAACTGTCGGCGCTGCTCGTGGCCGTCGTGGTCGCCGCGTCCGCCCTTCAAGCGGCGACGGGCATCGGCTTCGGCGTCATCGCCGGTCCGGCGCTCATCCTCGCCATGGGAACGTCCTCGGCGATCCAGGTGTCCATCCTGCTCAGTTTTCTGATCGCCGTTCTGGTGTCGCCGTCGACGCTGCCCAAGGTGAAGCGCTCCCTGCTGACGCCCATGGTGATCGGGATCTGCATCGGGTCTCCCATCGGCGCCGTATTGTTCGGCCTGATGACCATCGGCCAACTCAAGATCGGGGCGGCCATCGCCGTCGGGTTCATGGCGCTTCTGGCGGCCGGCCTGTTCGAGCGGTTTCCCATCTTTACCCGTGACAATGGATGGCGGCGGGGCGCCGCCGGAGGCCTCTCCGGCGTTCTGAGCTCGACCCTCGGCATGCCCGGCCCCCCCATCGCCGCTTACGCCACGGCGATCCGCCAGAACAAGGAAACCGTCCGCGCAACGACCCTGACCGCCCTCCTGATCGCCTATCCCATCTCGTTCGTGCTGCAATGGGGCGTGGCGGGACTGTCGGATACCGTCATGCCCCTTGCCCTTGCGCTGGCGCTGCCGACGGCGGGCGGGACCTTGTTGGGACTGATCCTGGGCAGGCTGCTCCCCGAATGGCTGTTCAGGATCGCGGTCATATTGTTCCTGACGGCGAGCGCGGCCGGCTTGCTCCTATGAGGATCGCATCCCCACGGGCCGGAGGCGGCGCGGTGGTCCGGGTGAAGGGGAACAGGATTTCACCACGGAGATCACCGAGATCACAGAGATGGGGCGTCGTACAGCCGAATACACCTTCTCCGTGGTCTCCGTGTGCTCTGTGGTGAATATCCTGGATGCCCCGCCCACTTTGCCGGCTGGCCGGCAAAGCCGGTCCAGTGGGCCGGGGCATGACGCGTGATGCTGAAACAAAGACGCTCGTCATGGCCGGGCCCAGACCCGGCCATCCACGTGGATCACCGGGTCAAGCCCGGTGATGACGGCTTGCTGTCGTGCCCGCGTCGAGTTCGCCTACTCCGCCGCTTCCGCCGGTGCGGCCTCGTCGAGCGCCTTCAGGACCTTGGGCGGCGACATGGGATGGTCCAGGAGCCGCACCCCCGCCGCGTCATGGATGGCGTTGGAAATCGCCGCCAGGGGCGGAATGATCGGCACCTCGCCGATGCCCCGCACTCCGTAGGGATGGTCGGGGTTCGGCACTTCGACGATGTGCGTATCGATCATCGGCACGTCGGAGGCCACCGGCACCCGGTAATCGAGGAAGCCCGGATTTTCGAGGGTGCCCTTGTCCGAGTAGATGTACTCCTCGTTCAGGGCCATGCCGATTCCCTGTACCGCGCCGCCCTGGAACTGGCCTTCGATGAAGGCCGGATAGACCGCCTTGCCGGCATCCTGGAAGATGGAATAGCGGAGCACCTTCACGAGACCGGTCTGGCGGTCCACCTCCACGTCGACCAGATGGGTGCCGAAGCCGGGACCGCCCATGGCGACGTTGATCTCGGCATGGCCGGCGATGGTGCCGCCGAACCAGGTCGCTTCCCTGCACAGCTGGGCGAGTGACAGGGGTTCGAAGTCGCCCACATTGGCCGACGCCGGCCGCGCGTGGCCGTTCTCCCACACCACCTGATCGGTCTCCACCTCCCACTTGCGCGCCGCGATTTCGCAGGCCCGGTGGATGGCGTCGCGGGTCGCCTTGACGACGGCCATGGAGCCAGCCGCGGTGCCGCGGCTGCCGGCGGTCATGAAGTTGAATCCGAGGGCGCTGGTGTCGCCCACCTGGGTGCGCACCTTCTCGAACGGGATTCCCAGTTCCTCGGCGACGATCATGGCGAACGCCGAGCGCATGCCGCCGGTGACGTCGACGGTGCCGAAGATCAGGCTCGCGGTGCCGTCCTCGGTGATGTTGATGGTCGCCGAGGTATCGTTTCCGATGGTGAACCAGAAGCCGGACGCGATGCCCCGTCCCTGGTTGGGGCCCAGCGGCTCCTTCATGTGCGGCGACGCCTTGGCCGCCTCCAGGGTCTCGATATAGCCGATCTGCCCCAGGGGCGGGCCGAAGTGGGTCTGGGTCCCCTGTTTGGCCGCGTTCTTGAGGCGGAAGTCGATGGGATCCATGCCGCACTGACGGGCGAGATCGTCGATCGCGGTTTCCACGGCGAAGGCGATCATCGGCGCGCCCGGCGCCCGGTAGGCCGCGACCTTGGGCCGGTTGCAGACCACGTCATGGCCGACCACCAGCACGTTCTCCAGGTCATAGCGGGTGAAGACGGTGATCGACGCAAGCGGCAGCGACGATCCCGGGAAGGCGCCGGCCTGGTAGTTGAGCTCGGCCTGGGCGGCGGTAATCCGCCCGTCCCTGGTGCAGCCCATCTTGACCTTGCAGTTGGTGCCCGACGTGGGGCCGGTGGCGCGGAACACCTCGTCCCGGGTCATGACCATCTTCACCGGCCGGTTGGCCTTGCGGGAAAGTTGGGCCGCCAGCGGTTCGAGATAGACGTTGTTCTTGCCGCCGAAACCGCCGCCGAGCTCCGCCGGCACCACCTTGATGTTGGAGATGTCCATTTTCAGCAGCTTGGCGATCTGGGCGCGGAACACATGGTGGCCCTGGGTGCCCGTATAGACCTCGATGGTGCCGCCTTCGGTGTAGTTGGCGACGCTGGCCTGGGGCTCGATATAGCCCTGGTGGGCGGCCTTGGTGTTGCTTTCGTGCTCGACGATGAAGTCCGCCTGCTCGAAGCCTTCCTCGATGTCGCCGAGCTTGCTTTCCATCCGCGTCGCGATGTTGGACTTCTTCGACGGGTCGGGCTCGATTCCGGCGCCCTTGGTGAACAGGTCCTCGTGGAGCAGCGGCGCGCCGTCCTTCATGGCGTCGCGCACGTCGATGACGTGGGGCAGCACGTCGTAGTCCACCT
Organism: uncultured Rhodospirillaceae bacterium; assembly: GCA_964620095.1. Classification (GTDB taxonomy): domain Bacteria; phylum Pseudomonadota; class Alphaproteobacteria; order Rhodospirillales; family UBA2165; genus JAJDXO01. Next base: position 27,722 of record CAZUGT010000142.1, read on the forward strand.
TGATGAGCTTCAACGCTTCCTTGGCGATGGACTCGCTCAAGGCCGCGACCGCGGCGACCGGGTGGCCGTCATAGAGCGCCTTCTCGCGGGCCATCATGTTGCGGGTGACGTCCCGGAAGTTGACCATCAGCTCGCCGGACGCGGCGTGCTCGACCTCCATGTCCGGGAAGTCGTCGCGGGTGACGACGGACTTCACCCCCGGCAGCTTCTCGGCCTCGGACGTGTCGATGGACCTGATGATCGCGTGGGCGTGGGGGCTTCGCAGCACCTTGCCGATCAACTGGCCCGGCAAATTGTAGTCGGCGGCGTAGCGCGCGCGCCCCGTAACCTTGTCGATGGCGTCGGAGCGGTTCTTCGGGTCGGGCCGCCCGCCGACGACCTTGTTGTCCTTTTCCTCGTACGGAATCTTGGTCGCATAGGGTGAGGGTTTCATTCCCATGGGTCAGGCTCCTCTCGTCACGTCCGCATCGCCTGGGCGGCGTCCAGCACCGCCTCGACGACTTTCTGGTACCCGGTGCAGCGGCAGAGATTGCCGGCGAGGCCGTAGCGGACCTCTTCCTCGGTCGGGTCGGGGTTCTCTTCGAGCAAATGCTTGGCGGCGATCAGCAGGCCGGGCGTGCAGATGCCGCATTGCAGGGCGACATGCTCGATGAATTTCTCCTGCAGGGGATGCAGCTCATCGCCCGACGCCATGCCTTCGATGGTCTCGATCGCCTTGCCGTCGGCCTCGACGCCGAGGACCAGGCACGAGCAGACCAGGTTGCCGTCGATGGTGACCGAGCAGGCGCCGCAATCGCCGGTGGCGCAGCCCTCCTTGGTGCCGGTCATGTGCAGTTCGTCCCTGAGCACGTCGAGCAGCGATTGGCCCGGCTCGACGAGGACGTCGATCTCGTCGCCGTTGAGGGTGGTCTGGATATGATGCTTGGTCATCAATTGGCTCCCGCGCGTTCGAGGGCGATGGCCGCCGCCCGCCGGGCGAGGACGCCGGCGACCTTGATCCGGTATTCGATGGTGCCTCTCTTGTCGTCGATGGGGTTGCAGGCCGCGCTCGCCGCTGCGGCCAGGGCCTCCATCGCCCCATCATCCACCTTGGTGCCGATCAGCGCGTCCGCCGCCTCGGCGACCAGCAGCGGCGTCGGCGCCACGGCGCCGAGCGCGACCCGCGCCGCCGTGCAGGTCCCGCCGTCGTCGAGGGTGAGATTGACGCCCGCGCCGACCACGGCGATGTCCATCTCGGTCCGGGGGGTGAAGCGAAGGTAGGCGTCGCCCGAGCGGGGCGGCCGTTCGGGGAGCAGGAAGGAGACCACGATCTCCCCCTTCTCCAGGCACGTCTCGCCCGGTCCCGTGATTATGTCCTCGACCGGGATGTCCCGTGCGCCGCCGGGCCCGATGATCCTCGCCACGGCGCCCGCGGCGATCATCGGCGGCACGGCGTCGGCGGCGGGGGAGGCATTGCACAGATTGCCGCCCACCGAGGCCCGGCCGCGCACCTGCAGCGACCCGATCAGCCGCACGCCGTCCATGACCCCGGGCCATGTCCTGTTGAAATCCTCGTGGAGCATCAGCGTCTTGCCGCTCACCGCCGCGCCGAACCGGTATGCCCCGCCCTCCTTGGCGATCTCGGTAAGCTCCGGGATGTTTTTGACGTCGACGATCAGGTCGGGCTCGATAAGGTCCGAATGCATCTGGACGATGACGTCGGTGCCGCCCGCCAGAACCCGGGCCATACCGTCTTCGGCCGCCAGCAAGGCGGTCGCGTCCGCCAGCGTCTCCGGCGCTTCATATCGCAAATTCTGCATGTTCTCCCCTGGCTCTCCCTCGGCTTTCCCGTGGCTCTCCCGTGGCGAAAGGCCGGCGGCCGTCTGCCGCGCGTTGCCGGAACGCATGGTCGCCCAAGCACCGGCGCTTCGCAAGTATCCGGATAGCGGGCCGTCCGCCCTGTGGTCGGCAATCCGGACCGACCGGCCAGAATAGCCGCGCCGCTAGCCCGCATAACGGCTCTTCGGTTTGGGGATGCCCAAATGGTCGCGCAAGGTGCTGCCTTCGTATTCGGTGCGGAAGGCGCCGCGGCGCTGCAGTTCGGGGATCACCATTTCGCAAAAATCGTCGAGCGCGCCCGGAATATAGGGCGGCATGACGGTGAAGCCGTCGCACGCCCCGGCGGAGACCCATTCCTCCATGTAGTCGGCCACCTGGGTCGGCGTGCCCTTGATGGTGTTCTTGCCCCTCGCGCCCGCGACCCGTTGGCCCAGCTCGCGGAGCGTCAGCCGTTCGTCCCGCGCCATTTTCATGATGCTTTCGAAGTGGCCCACGCTGCCCGCGCCGGCGGAATCCAGCTCCGGCAACTCTTCGTCGAGATCGCAGCCGGTGAGGTCCGCCTTCAGCATGGAGGCGACGATCTCCCGCCCGACGACGGGATGAATGAGGGATTGCAGAAACTCGAAATCTTCATCGGCCTCTTGTTCGGTCGGCCGGACGATGGCGCTCAACCCGGGCAGAATGGCGATGTGGTCGGGGTTGCGCCCGAATTCGGCGGCGCGCGCCCGGACATCGTCGTAATACTCTTTCGCGGCCTCGATGGTCAGGTGCGGGCTGAACACCACCTCGCCGATGGACGCCGCGAGATTGCGACCGGCCTCGGACGCGCCGGCCTGGACCAGCACCGGCTGTCCCTGGGGCGACCGCGGGACGTTCAGCGGCCCGCGCACCCGATAGCGGTCCGATTTGTGGTTCAGTTCGTGAACCTTCCCGGGATCGAAATAGAGCCCCGACCGGGCGTCCCGAACGAACGCGTCGTCATCCCAGCTATCCCAAAGGCCCTTGACGATTTCGACGACCTCGGCGGCCCGGTCATAGCGGTCGCCATGCTCATAGGCTTTGGCGAGGCTGAAATTCTGCGCCGCCCGGTCGTTATTCGAGGTGACCACGTTCCATGCCGCGCGGCCGCCGCTGATGATGTCCAGCGACGCGAAGTTCCGGGCAAGGCGGTAGGGCTCGTTCCAGCTGGTCGACGCCGTGCAGACGAGGCCGATCTTCTCGGTCACCATCGCCAGGGACGAGAGCAGGGTGAAGGGTTCGAATCCGGCGATGAATTGAACCGACCGGCAGAGCGCATCCATATGCGCATCCCGCACGCCGTCGCTATCGGCAAGAAACAGCAGGTCGAACTTCGCCCGCTCGGCGGTTTGGGCGATCTCCGCATAGTGGGCGATATTGACGTTTGCGTCGATCTGGGCCCGCGGATGCCGCCACGACGCCACATGATGGCCCGTCGGATTGAAATAGGCCGCGAGCTTCATTTGTTTGGCGGTCGCCACCCCTTTTCCCCTCACCGTTCGTGAGTTGAATGCAGGTTGGCGCAGCAATATCGCCTAATCAAGCGCCGGCCGGCCGGGGGTTGCCGGTTTCATGGGTTCTCCAACGCCGCCCGGCAGAGGCAAGCAAGGAGATATGCGTGGAAAGTTATCCTATTCGGAATCCTTGGCGAAAATCTCGGGCGGCTTCTTCTCGCTGAGCATGGTCTCGTGAATCATCCAGTTTTCCTCCGGCACGTCGTCGATCATGACCCAGACGGCTTCCGACGGCGCGGGCGTGTGGCGCCTTATGACATCGTGCATTTCCTGGCATATCTTCTTTTTGGCATCCGGCGAAATCCGTCCCTTGACGGCGGATACGCGAACGAGCGGCTTGACATCAATCCTCCTGGTTTCGGATTGCCGGTCGAGCAACGAAGTCTGTTTCTCGGATCGATCCCGGATCAATGAGATCATTATGCGCCGCGCAAGACCGGAATGGATTTCCTTTGGCGCGCCGCGCCGGTAAATTCGGGTATTGCGGCCGGTGGTTTCGGCCGGGGAGGGGATAGCAGATGAACAAGGTCCGCATTGGTGACGCCGTTCGGCGCGGCGAGGATTCGCGGCTTCTCCGGGGCCGGGGCCGGTATGTCGACGATGTCGCCGGCGCGCGTCAGGCCCGGGCCTATGTCCTGCGGTCGCCTCACGCCCATGCCGAGATCGCCGGCATGGATGTTTCGGCCGCGCGGGGCGCGCCGGGAGTCCTGGCGGTTCTGACGGCCGAGGAAATGGCGGCCCGGGGGCTCGGCAGCCTGAAGATCACTGGCCCGACCCGGCGAAGCGACGGCTCGCCCGGTTTCTACACGCCGCAGCCTCTCCTGGCGCGGGGCCGCGTGCGGTTCGCCGGGCAGGCGGTGGCGTTCGTCGTCGCCGAAACGGTGGACCAGGCCAAGGACGCCGCCGAACTGATCCGCGTCGAGTACGCCCCGTTGCCGGTCGTCGTCGGCGTCGACCAGGCGCTCGGCCCGGACGCGCCGGCCATCTGGGCGGACAATCCGGGCAACGAGGCGTTCTTCCACGAACTCGGCGATGCGGCGGCAGCCGAGGCGGCCTTCGCCGAAGCGGCCCATGTCGTCCGCCATCGGGTCTGCGTCAACCGCGTCGCCGGCAATCCCATGGAGAATCGCGGCTGCATCGCCGAGTACGACCCGTTCGAGGACCGCTACACCCTGCGGGCGACGGTGCAGTCGGTGCATCGCATCCGGGGGATGCTGGCCGAGCACATCTTCGGCGAGCCGCAGGCGAAGTTCCGGGTCGTCTGCGACAATATGGGCGGCGGCTTCGGCACCCGGGGCGGCTGCCAGCCCGAGTACGCGCTGGGGCTCTGGGCCTCCGAGATCGTCGGACGGCCGGTCAAGTGGATCGCCGAGCGCTCCGAGAGCCTGCTGTCCGACGATCAGGGGCGCGGCGGCCTGGTCGACGCGGAGCTGGCCCTCGACGGCGAGTACCGGTTTCTCGGCCTGCGCACCCACACCAAGGTTCCCATCGGCGCCTATTTCACCTCGGACAGAAACATCGGTTCGGTGATCTCCGGCCTCGCCGGATTGGCCGGGGTCTACCGGACGCCGGCCATTCACGCCCGGGTCACCGGGGTCTTCACCAACATGATGCTGAACGCCCACTACCGGGGCGGCGCCAAGCCCGAACCGGCCCACGTGGTCGAGGTCATGGTCGACGAGGCGGCGCGCCGGCTGGGGATCGACCCCGCCGAGTTGCGCCGCCGCAACATGATCGGCGCCGGTTCCATGCCCTACACGACGGCCTTCGGGGTGACCTACGATTGCGGCGATTTCCCGAGGAACCTGGACGAGTGCCTTGCCCACGGCGCCTACGGCGCCTTCGAGGAGCGCTGGCAACGGGCCCGGCAGCACGGCAAGTATCGCGGCATCGGCATGTCCAACACGGTCTGCGGCGTGGGCAACACGAATTTCGAGCACGCCGAGGTTCGATTGGACAGCGGCGGCGGCATTACCCTTCTGTGCGGGGCCATGGATCACGGCCAGGGCCACCAGACGGCGTTCCGCCAGATTCTCGCCGACCGGCTCGGCGTCGATCCCGAACGCATCCGCTACCGCTTCGGCGACACCGACGAGGTCGCCGCCGGGATGGGGACCTTCGGCGCGCGGTCGGCAATCCTGGCGGGCTCCGCCATAGCGGTGGCGGCCGACAAGATCATCGAAAAGGGGAAGTCCATCGCCGCCCACCTGCTCGAAGCGGGCGCCCACGACATCGAGTACCGGGAGGGCGCCTTCGCCGTCTCCGGCACCGACCGGACGGTCGATCTGGAAACGGTGGCCGGGGCCGCGTTTCAGCACAACAAGCTGCCGCCCGGCCTCTCGCCCGGCCTGTACGAGCGGGGCGACTTCGCCAGCAACGCGGGCGCCACGTTTCCCAACGGCGCCCATCTGGCGGAAGTGGAGATCGATGCGGATACGGGGAAGGTCTCGCTGGTCGGCTACTGGTGCGTCGACGACGCGGGCACGATCCTCAACCCCCTGCTGTTCGACGGCCAGATCCACGGCGGCATCGCCCAGGGCGCGGGACAAATCCTGATGGAGGACGTCAACTACGACCCCGAAACGGGCCAGCTTCTGTCCGGCTCGTTCATGGATTACGTCATGCCCCGCGCCGACGATTTCTGCCGCTACGGCCTGAGCGCCAACGAAGTGCCGACCGAGCGCAATCCCCTCGGCGTCAAGGGCGTGGGCGAGGCCGGGACCGTGGGCGCCATGCCGGCGGTGATGAACGCCGTCAACGACGCGCTCCACCGCATCGGCGCGCCCGGGGTCGAGATGCCGGCGAGCCCGGAAAAGGTCTGGCGGGCGATCCGGCAGGCGGGCGCGGATACGCCGGCCTGATCGCGGCGGACGGCCGGGGCGGCCGAACTTCGCTCCCACCCTCACCCCAACCCTCTCCCTCCCAGGAGGGAGAGGGGGTTGCATGGAGTCCCCTCTCCCCCTTCTTGAGGGGGAGAGGGTCAGGGTGAGGGGGTAGAGAGAGAAAGAGTGAGGGGGTACGGCCCGCACCGGCCTGCGCGGGCGCTTCTTCAGCCGTCGAGCGGCAGTTCCGCGATCCGGCGCGGCAGGTCGGCCTCGTAGGCTTCCGCCTGTCCCGTCAAACGCCACGCTTTGGGCGTCACCGGGTTGATCGCGCCCGGGCGAAGGCGCGGCGGACGGCATCCTCCCCGGAACCCTCGGCCAAATCGCCGCCGCGCGCTTGTTCCAGCCCGCGTTCGAGGCGGCCGCGCAGAATGCCGAACTCCGCTTCCTCCCGTTCCAGCAGCCGCAGCCCGGCGCGCATGGCTTCCGAGGCATTCCGATAGCGGCCGGACGTCACCAGATGATCGACCAGTTCCGATTGCTCGGCTGTGAGAACGACATTGCGTGTGGCCATGGGCGCCTCCCGGTCATTGCCACATTACGCCAATGACGCCCGGTAGCCCAGCACCGTGTCCCCTCTCCCCCTCGAAGGGGGAGAGGGAGTCACACCGATTCTCCTCTCCCCTGGAGGGAGAGGGTTAGGGTGAGGGGGTAGAGAAAGAATGGGTGAGGGGGGTACGGCCATGGCCTGTGTTACGCGGGCGGCGGCACTGTTATTCCAGCCAACTAACTTAGATGCCTGTCTTCTAGCAACCAATTTTCGACTGTCGTGGGGAGCCAGCTGCACTCTGCGGGTGGCCCGACAACGGCCTCCGTCCGAGTTGCCGCGCCTTTGTCAGGATTAACAATCTGCACTCTTGCTGGCCCAACCGGTTTGGTTCTGCCGCCGCCTTTTTTGATCAGGCCGTGAATTTGATTGTAGAAGCCACAGCGCAAGATAAATCGGGCTTGATAGTCGGCATCAGGGAGCGAATAGCCTAACCCGCACTAGACAATTCCCCCTTGCCCCGGCCCGCGCGCGGGCTAAATGTATAGGCATCTGCCGCCCCATCCGGGCGGCCGTTTTGCGTATAAAGGGCGAGCTATGCGTTTTTGTACGACCTTATCGGTGCGTTACCTCCCGAACGGGTGACAATAAATGTCTATTAATGTCCATGAATGTCCATTGTCGCGAAAAGCGCCGAATTGGAAAATGATTATAAATTATGGAATTTCAA
>CAZUGT010000143.1:0-2386 GCA_964620095.1 uncultured Rhodospirillaceae bacterium
ACGTTCATCTTGAACCGTTCCGAGGGCGCCGCCTCGGGCGAGTGCCAGTCGGTGATGATCACGCCGCCGAACGGATCCGCCGACGCGATGGGCCAGACCGAGACCGTGTCCAGGCTGGCCCGCCAGAGAAACGCGTTGACCCCGAGCCCGCCGCCGCCCTCGCCCGGGCCGGGCGTGGCGTTCCCGCCGAACAGGCCGTCCTCGCCGAATATGGTCTCGCGGTTGTCCAAATCGACCGGGTTGCCGGTCGAATCGATGTGGTCGGGGACATTGCTTTCCTGGACTTCCACGCCCTCGCAGGCGGCCAGCAGCAGGACGGCGGCGGCGGCCGTCAGCAATCCCCTTGGACCAGTCATGGCACCCATAATCTTTGTCTCATGGCGCCAAGCCCATGGTGCGAAGTTCGACACCAGCGCATGGGTGCTGCACTACTTCAGCAGGTATATGGGCGAGAACACCGACTGTGGCTCCGTCGCCGATGCGGACGTTCTCAGCTTCCTCGTCGGTAACGGCCAACTCACCCGGTACCGGGCGAACAAGTACAGCGCCCTGACCGGGTTCTACCGCTACGCGATCAGCAACGGCTATGCGGAACGGTCTCCGCTTCCGGCGCCGGAAGACGAACCGAGAACTCCGCGCTCGGCACCGCCTTACGTCTTCTCCCGCAAAGAGCTTCAGCGTTTGTTCGGTGTCATTGACGTCAGCCAACAGCGCCCGGTCCAGCTTGAAGCGGACATCCTGCGGGCGCTCTACGGTGCCGGGCTGCACTTCGGTGAGGCCCAACACCTGACGCTCGAAGACGCCGACCCTAGGAGGCCGAAGCCAAAGGGCACCATCATGAAGCTAGTTAGCAAAGACCTTGCAGGCAACCCTATACCCGACGGCGACACGCCCGGAAGAGTTAACCCGAAAGCCGGAATTAGACAACACATAAGCTTTTACGTCACCCTTCATTGAAGCTTCTGGACTGGCATCGCTGGTATTGGTAAGTTGCAGAACATCCAGGGCGGTATCGCCCCGGCCTCATTGAAGTCATGTGGACCGGTTCGGCAATCGATCAGGGCTGGCGATGTATCCGGGGAGGTATCGCCCCGGCCTCATTGAAGCGTGTGCTTATGCCACTCGATTTCCTGCGCGAGGTCGGCATCCCGGGTGGTGCCGCGGTAGTCATCGCGGTTGCAAGTTTTCTTTGTATCTATCGTTTTCATATCTTCGCCCCGAAACGCGACGTGCTGAGACGCTTGTTAGGTAGCAGGTACCTGCTGACGGATGCGATGGTGTATCCTCGTTGTATGGCGCGGAACTGATAAAAGGCCGTGGAGCATGATGACGGGCCCGGGTTTTCCATACTATCCTGTCCATCCGCCGAGGCGTGCGCATACCCAAGCGGTGAAGGCGAGGGAGCCTTTGGGATGGGGGTTTTCTGCTTTTCGGTCTTTCCTTCGAGGGTAGCCGAGATGGCTTCGAGCGCGGGCCGGTCTTCGTCTTCAAAGACGTCCTCAAGCGGCCGTGCGGCACCGCCGTTGCGGTCCTGGACCATCTGCATGCGGGAGACGCCAGCGACAAGGGTCATCGCACACAGCGTCCTGAAGGGGGCGGTCTCCATGGAGACGCGCCGATGTCGAGGCCTTTCGGACTTGATGGTGCGGAACAACTGTTCGATCACCCAGCGCCGGGGTAGAGTTGCGTGATCCAGCGCGCCTCCTCGAAGCTCTCGACCCGGTGGTTGGTCAGTCGCCAGTGCGCTGGCGTCATGCCTGACGGTGGGCCGATCTCGCGCGCCTCGACAAGGAAAACCGGCTGGCGCACCGCCACGCCGGGCGCCACACGCCGGTTCCCGAAAACCGCATCTTGACTGAAACCCTCTTTTGCTACCGCACAAATACCGTCAAGGACAGGGGATCAGAAAAAAACCTCAAAGCGAAAACCCACACCCCGCAACAAACGACGATTTCGAGATGTGTGAATATGGTCGCCCCCCGGATTCGGTCGTTTACCGGCGGAATTTCGCCGGAAAGGGCCTGTTGCACCTATGCAACACCAGTGACTTTATAGCACGAAACGAGGGGTTTATGTTGACTATCCTGGTCGTATGGCCGATTTTTGTCCCGCGATATCGCTTTTCCCGGGCCGACTGGGCGTTTCGGCCCTGAAGCCGGGAGACTCAATTAGGAGGATTTCCATGAAGAAAGTACTTTATTCCACGACGGCCTTGGCGGCCACGGGCTTGCTGGCCCTCACCCCCGCCGATGCCCTCGCAGCCGAGAAGGTCAAGCTCAGCGTTGGCGGCTTCTTTATCTGGGCGGGCGGCGTTTCCGACACCGACGCCAAGACACAGGAAAACCAAGGCGCCGTCAACATGTTCACCGACTCGGAGATTTACTTC
>CAZUGT010000144.1:0-5699 GCA_964620095.1 uncultured Rhodospirillaceae bacterium
GCATATCCGTTGGCCCGCCGGGACCTTGTCGATGTCATCGACGGCATGCATATGGATTCGGTGGACCGCCTGAGAATCAACGATCTTGCCGAACTGTTCGTCTACTGTGACCGCGTGGCCTGCGCCGTCGGCAGGCTGTCGGTCGCGGTTTTCGGCGAGACCGGCCCGATGGGACTGAGGCTGGCCAGGACCTTGGGCGATGCCCTGCAACTGACCAATATTCTCCGGGACATCGACGAGGACGCCGGCCGGGACCGCGTCTACGTGCCGAAATCGATATTGTCGCGGGCCGGTATCGGGCACGACGACGCAACTGAAATTGTCCGGCATCCGAATCTGCCGGCGGCCCTCGAGATTATTTCCGGGCTGGCCTCCAGCCGGTTTCGCGAGGCCGAATTCGCACTCCGCCATTGCGATGCCGGGCGCGTCCGGACCGCGAAGATCATGATGCGGGTCTACCGCCGTACGTTCGAGCGTCTCCGGCAACGGGGATGGAGCCCGCCGCGGACGCCAGTCCGGCTGTCCAAGCTCGAGAAGCTCGGCATCGCCGTGGCATCCTATCTTTGATCTGGCCCGCCTTCGCCGGTGGACCGGCGTGCGCGCCACGTCCAAGAAACAAGGAAAACCAGAAGGCCGGCCCCTACCCCGGCGCCACCGGGTTTCCAGCCGCGGAGCCGTCCGCCAGCTGCGGCGGCAGTTTGAATTGGACGGTCTCTTCCACACCGCTGACCGGCTGCAAATCGATGTCACCCAACTCGCATAGCCGATCGATCAGCTCCTGAACCAGTTCTTCCGGCGCCGAGGCGCCCGCGGTAATCCCGATCGTCTTCACGCCCGACAACCAATTCGGATCAAGCGATGTCGCATCGTCGATGAGATAGCTGGGAACTCCCGTCTCCGAGCCGATTTCCCGCAGCCGATTCGAGTTGGAACTGTTTTGCGCGCCAACGACAAGCAACAGATCGACATCCCTGACAATATCGCGCACGGCCTGCTGGCGGTTTTGAGTGGCGTAGCAGATGTCGCGGACATCGGGCCCGACGATTGCCGGAAACTTCAATTTCAACGCCTCGATGATGTCACGGGTATCGTCGACGCTCAGGGTCGTTTGGGTAACGTAGGCGACATTCTCGGGATCGGCGACCTCCAGGGTATCGATGTCCTCGATCGAGGTTACCAGATGCACGCCGCCGGGAATGCGCCCCTGGGTCCCTTCGACCTCCGGGTGACCCTCGTGTCCGACGAGAACCACGTCCCGCCCGCGCATGGCGTGGTTCTGCCCTTCCTTGTGGACTTTCGACACCAGGGGGCATGTGGCGTCGATGACCGGCAAATCCCGGTCCAGGGCTTCATTTTCCACCGCGGTCGACGTGCCGTGAGCGCTCAAAATAGTGACGGCGCCATCCGGAATGTCGGAGACCTCTTCGACGAATACGGCCCCCTTTTCACGAAGCGTGTCGACGACCCGCTTGTTGTGCACGATCTCGTGGCGGACATAGACGGGCGGACCGAACCGCTTGAGAGCCCGTTCGACGATTTCGATGGCGCGCTCCACGCCGGCGCAAAAGCCGCGCGGCTGAGCCAGGTAGACGGTGAAACTTGGGCGCGAATTACTCATTAATCCAATAAGGCACCGGACCGGTGCGGCTCAAAGAAACCCTTGGTTTCGTGTGGACAACGTGCTGCAAACGCAAATGAAAAATGGCGCTAAACCCCTGGGCTGTCAAATTAATTCCTGGCGTCTCCGGCGCCATCAGGGCAAAAATCGTCCAGGCTTCCGTCCCATGGCAGCCGTCATTTCATCGCCTACTTGCTGTTTGTATTGGCCGTCCTTGCGGGTATGGCCGGCCTGTGTGTCGAAATCGAGGCATCGTGATCATCGAGAATATGGCCGATCCGCTCGCTTAGCTGATGCCCCGCCTCGGTGACCTCGGCAATGGTTTCATCTGGAAACGGCTGTCCACGATCGTGCTCGACCAGCGTCAGGCTTCCGATGACCTTGTTTTCCCCCGCAATGATGGGCACCCCGAGCGCGTAGTAGCCCGGGTCGACCTCGCCGCGGCTGACGACATAGCCGGCCTGCCGGATGGCTTTCAGGTTGGCCCGGAATTCGTCCCATTCGTCGCCCAGCCCGGCCTTCGAGATCTCCAGACGGTGGTTGAGAAAAAGCTTGCTGAGGCGCCGCTCCGGGAGATAGGCGAGAATCACCTTGGCCGTCGCCCCGTAGAACAACGGCATCGGCCGGCCGCGGGTATAGGAAACGCTGAAATCGGAAATCACCGGCTCCTGGTGGATGCACAGCACCTTCTCGCCGTACAGGCTGCAGACCAGAAACAAGCCCGGATTCCTGCTGCCGATCCGCGCCGGCAATACGTCGTTCGCCGCCGCCACCAGCGGATCGCAATTGCGGATTTGCCGGTCGAACTCGATGATTCTGGGTCCGAGAACATGGGCCCCCTTGCCGATGGACAGCAGCAGCCCCGAATCGCAAAGCTCCTTGACGTAGCGGTAGGTGGTCGAGCGGGTGAACCCCATTTCGGAAGCGATCTCCTCCAGGGTCCAAACCGGTTCGGCCTCCGTATAGAGGTCGAGAATACTGAGCAGGCGTTCAAGGCTCGACACGGTGCGCTCGCTGGCTATCTTACGGATCAATAACCTATCATACGCCGGGAAAGAGAAAACGGGGCAAAACCATGGAAAAAGCAACCTTTGGCGCAGGATGTTTCTGGGGCGTGGAAGCCGCCTTCCGCAAGGTGGACGGTGTTTCGGAGGTGATCTCCGGTTACTCGGGCGGCACCAGGGACAATCCGACCTACGAAGAAGTGTGCACCGGCAGGACCGGCCACGCCGAAGTGGTTCAAATCGACTTCGACCCGGCGAAGGTGTCCTTCGACCAGCTTCTCGACAAGCTGTGGGACGTGCATGACCCGACGACCCTGAACCGCCAGGGCCCGGATATCGGCACCCAATACCGCTCGGCCGTCTACTACCATTCCGCGGACCAGGAGGCCCAGGCCCGCAAATCCATCGCCCGGCTGGAAGAATCCGGGCGTGTCCGCAACCCGGTGGTCACCGAGGTCACGCCCTTCTCCGCCTTCTGGCCGGCGGAGGAATACCACCAGCGCTATTTCGAGAAAGCCGGCTACAGCCATTAACCCTTCGACCTGGCGGTTGGGTTTCTTAGGCACTGTTATTTAATCCACGAATTATAACTTTTTCCATATCTTCGTGGAGTGCTTTGGTATGGACATTCATATTCATACCTTGCACTGCGTTTTTCGACGTTTTTTCAATAGGTTATCGTCGGTTGGGTGAAAATTCTAAGAATCTGTGAAAATATTTAAAAAAACGCTTGCGACACATGCGACCGATATGGTACGGTTTTTTCCTAGGATCGGGAGCCCTGCGCGCCGGTCTTTTTTGTTGGATGAGACCGGAGCCCCGACCGCCCGTCCCGGCGGTTTTTTTGTACCCGCTTTCAGCCCCGCGGCCGTTGGCCCGGGGCTTTTTTGTATGCAAAGGAACAAGCCATGTACCTTCCCTTCTCGCTCTCGAACCCCGTGTCCCAACAGCGCTGGACCTACCACAACAGGCCCATGGACACCCTCAAGGTCCAGATGGGCCTGGAGCGGCTGGGCTTCATGGAGCCCCGGGACGACGACACCTACGTCTCCACCGATTCCGACCGGCTGTTCGGGGCCATGGAGGACTTCCAGAAGGCCAACGGCCTCGAGGTGGACGGCGTCGCCAACCCGGACGGCCCCACCCACCAGGCCATGAACCGGGCGTTGTCCGCATCGGCCGCGCACCGGCCGGCGAAGCCTCTCATCGCCCGGCCCATCCCGGCCGCCGGCGCCGCAGTCCGGCACAAGAACGAGCGGGACATCCGGGTACTGGGCAAGCGGTCCGATCCCGGCGACTTCCCGGTCCTCATGGCCCAGACCCTGCTGTCCAGGAACGGCGAGGCCGCCGCGCCCGAGGTCGCCGACCTGCTGGGGCAGATCTACGCCAGGAACCCGGACATGGGCCGCATGGCCCGCATGGAACTGGCGGGCGTCATGGACGAGACCTCCATGCGCCATCTCGACGACGCGGCCAAAATCCCGCCCAAGGATCGGGAACCGCCGCAGCGGCCCAAAGACCCGGAGCCGGAAGACGCGACGCCAAGTGTCACGGATGGTTTGCTTTCCCAGGCGACCTCGTCGCCCGACGATTCCAATGCCAACGATCCTCTGGCACGAGTTCCACTGGAGGGCGGCAAATACTCCGATGGGTTCTTGAACGCCATCCATGCAAAAGAGTCCGCCCGGCACGGCTACCGCGCCTACAACGAGTCGGGCAAGGCCCATGGCCGATACCAGCTCACGGAGAAAGCCCTGGAAGATGCCGGAATGATGGACGCCGACAAGAATTGGACCGGCAGATATGGTGTCCATAGCCGCGAAGATTTCCTCAACAATCCCGAAGCCCAGGAAAAAGCCATCGAGGCCTACCTCGAGAGAACGGAGAAATCCGTGCGCGACTACGGCGCAACCAGGCATGTCGGCCAAACGTTCCAAGGCATCAAGGGCAAAATTACCGTAACCGAGGACGGTCTATTGGCCGCCGCTCATCGCGCGGGCGCGAAGCATGTCAAGAGATACCTAGAGCACAAGGCGGCCCACGGCTGGTCGGCCAACCTCACCGATACGGCGGACAAAGACGATGTCCATAGGTTCAAGGCCATCGAAACGCGCCTTCGGGAATTCCAGGATGTCCGACGCCATCGTTGATCGGCACATTGTTGCCACAATGCCGGGTAGTATGATCGGTCGGGGTGCGAGCCCCGATCGAAAAAACAGGAAACGGAGAGATCAATCCATGCACCTCGGTTACCGTCCGGCAATTCTCCTGGCCTGCGCCATGGGGCTGGCGCTTGCGCCGGCCGGGCCCGTTGGCGCGGCCGACCGGTCTCACCGGATCGTGTTCAAGAAGACCACACCGAGCGGCGACATCTGGCCGGCCATTCTGGAGGCGTTTTTTGGTGATGACGGAGTACGAGTCATCGCAAAAGTGGACGAGACCACCGTCTCGCAGGCCGAACGAATGATTCGCGAAAAATCGACTTGGATCGCTTGGTTCGACCTGGATGAGGACGGCAAGGACGAATTGTTCGTCCTCATCGATCACTCGGACACCTGCGGGACGATAGGCTGTGGTGGAACGGTGTTGGAGCATGACGCAAATGGATGGCGGCGCCTCTCGTCTCTTCGTCCTGTTCCGATGAACACCGAGCGGCCGCTTATCGTGGAGCTCCGGGATTCCGAGCGCGCGTACTTTTATCGGAAGTCGGATCGGCGCCGGACGAAACTGATCGAGAAATACGGCCCTTACAAACAATCGCCGAACTAGCGCCTGTACAACAACCGGGTGGGTCGAGACCTATTCCAAGAGCACCCTCAAGCGACACCCGAACAAATTATCGAGATCATTTTAGACGCCATGATTTACTCTCATTAATTGAAATATACGACTTTTCCGAACGACTATGAGGGGTTGCGTTGCTATAATGCGGCGCTATCCCTTAAAGCCGTTGGACAAGGCATCGTGGATCCAAAGCAAACCAAATTTATCACACTCACTATCGCCTTTTTGTTTGTAGCTGGTTTGGTGCATCAGCTTGTCAACGTACCGGATATTGCCAAAGGGCCACCCCGCGT